>NZ_JAAFAN010000006.1:0-106944 GCF_010287905.1 Cellulosimicrobium composti | reverse complement strand
CGCGGGGGCCCCCCCCCCCCCCCCCCCGCCCCCCCCCCCCCCCCCCCCCCCCCCCGGCGGCCCCCCCCCCGCGGCCGCCGCACGCGGGGGGGCCCGCAGGCGCCAACATCCGGGCCACCGAGCCCGAGTCGTCCCGCCGGACCGACGGAACTGCTGCGTCAACAGTCACCCAGGGCCCTCCCATGCTATCCGCGCGGGAGGGACCGGCCCCGGCGAGACGGCTCCTGACAGAAGGAGCCCTACCGTGCCACCTGCTACCCGTGCGCCCGGGACGGCGATCGACGCCGTCGCGCTGCGCAAGACCTACCCCGGGGGCCGCGGCCGCCCGCCCGTGCGCGCGCTCGACGGACTGTCGTTCGCCGTGCCGACCGGCACCGTCTTCGCCCTGCTCGGCCCCAACGGTGCCGGCAAGTCGACGACGACCAAGATCCTCGCGACGCTGAGCCGCGCCGACTCGGGCACCGCCCACGTCGCGGGCACCGACGTCGCGCGGCACCCGGAGCGCGTGCGGCGCGCGATCGGGTACGTCGCGCAGAAGCCCGTGACCGACCCCATGGACACGGGGCGCGAGAACCTGGTCCTCGCGGGCCGCCTCCAGGGCCTCGGCGCGCGCGACGCGCGAGCGCGCGCCGCCGAGCTGCTCGACCGGTTCTCCCTCACGGACGCGGCCGACCGCCTCGTGACGACGTACAGCGGCGGCATGGCCCGCAAGCTCGACGTCGCGATGGGCCTCGTCCACCGCCCCCAGGTGCTGTTCCTCGACGAGCCGACGACGGGCCTCGACCCCGAGGCGCGCGCGGAGATGTGGGCGGAGATCGAGCGCATGACGGCGGTCGAGTGCATGACGATCCTCCTCACCACGCACTACCTGGAGGAGGCGGACCGCCTCGCCGCGAACGTCGCGATCGTCGACGAGGGCCGCGTCGTGGTCGCCGGGACGCCCGACGCGCTCAAGGACGAGCTCCGCGGCGACGGGATCGTCGTCGAGCTCGCCCCGGGCGCGCCCGACGACGGCGCCTCCCTCGCCGGGCGCGTCGCCGACGCGGTCCGCGCGAGCGGCGTCCGGGACGTGCGGGTCGAGGGCCGGACCCTGCGCGCGCGGGCCGACGCCGGCGCGGTCGCGCTGCCCGCCGTCCTCGCCGGGCTCGACGCCGCGGGCCTGCCCGTCGCGTCGGCGACGCTCGCGCGGCCGAGCCTCGACGACGTCTACCTGCGGCACACGGGCCGGAGCCTCGCCGCGGCCCAGGCCGGCGGCCGGTCCGCCGCCGGGGACCACGCGGGTGCCGCGGCCGAGGAGGTGGCCGCATGACCGCCGTCGTGCACACCGGGCTGCTCACCGCCCGGGCGCTGCGCCAGGGCGCGCGCATCCCCGTGTTCATGGTCATGAACCTCGTGCAGCCGATGATCTGGCTGCTCCTGTTCGGCCAGCTCTTCCGGTCCGTCGTCGAGATCCCCGGGTTCTCGACCGGGGGCACGTACCTGGAGTTCATCACGCCGGGCGTCGTCATGATGACGGCGATGTTCGGCGCCGCGTGGGCGGGCTCGTCGTTCGTGCAGGACATGGACCGCGGCGTCATGGACCGGTTCCTCACCTCGCCGACGTCGCGCGGCGCGCTCGTGGCGTCGACCATGACCTACCAGGCCGTCGTCGCCGTCGGGCAGGCGCTCGTCGTGCTCGCCGTCGCGTGGCTGTGCGGGGCCCGGTTCGGCAGCACGCCCGGCGAGACGACGCTCGGCGTCCTCGCGCTGCTCCTCGCGGTCGTGCTGCTCACCGCGCTGTTCTCCGCGCTGAGCAACGCGACGGCCCTGCTCACCGGGCAGCAGGAGGCGCTCATCGGCATCTCGCAGCTCATCACGCTGCCGCTCATGTTCCTGTCGTCGGCCGTGATGGACACGCGGCTGTCCCCGGCGTGGGTCGCGGACGTCGCACGCTACAACCCGTTCGACTGGGCCGTCGTGGCCGGGCGCGAGGCGCTCGCCGCGTCGCCCGACTGGGGCGTGGTGTGGGGCCGGCTCGGCCTCCTCGCGCTCGCCGCCGTCGTCATGGGCTGGGTCGCGACCCAGGCGTTCCGGACGCGGCAGCGCTCGGCCTGACGCCCGTCCACGCGGGCACGACGGCGTTCCCCCCGCCCGGGGTCAGCGGTCCCGGGTGAGGGCGAACGCCGTCGTGCCGACGAGCGCGAGACCGACGCCCCACCACACGAGCCCGACGCCCGCGATCGCGAGGCCCGCCGCGACGAACAGGGCGATCTGCACGTCGAGGCGCCACGGCTGCGGGAGCCGCCGCGCGGCGGTGCGCGCCAGCCAGCGGGCCCACACGACGACGGCGAGGCCGGGCAGCGCGAGCGCGAGGACGACGGACAGCGCGACGCGCGCCGTGCCCGGGACGTCGGCCGCCGCGCCGAGGCGCCAGCCGGCCACGGCCAGCAGGACGAGGAGCGCGATCTCGCAGAGGAAGGCGAGGGCGTCGACCGGGCCGACGCGGTCCGGGGCGGGTCGGCGCGACGGTTCGCCCGGCGCGGGGTCGCTCACCGCGCCGCGCCGTCGTCGCCGGAGCGGTCGTCGATCTCGTCCTCGAGCCGGGAGACGTCGGAGAAGGCGATCTGGCGGTGGCGCACCGCACGGTTGTACAGCCACGTGACGAACGAGAGCAAGATGCCGAGCCCGACGAGCGCGCCCGCGATGAGGTACTGCTCCTGCTGCTCGGGGCTGCGGGCCCACGGCCCGGCGAGGTAGGCGCACGTGAGCGCGCCGAGCACCGCGAGCCAGGTGCGGGTGCGGAAGTGCTCGTGGTCGACCTCGTCGCGACGCAGCACGAGGAGGGCCACGTTGACGACGGTGAACACGACGAGCAGGAGCAGCGACGTCGTGCCACCGAGGAGCGCGACCGCGTTGGCCCCGCCTGGGGTCGCCGACTGCCGCACGACGTAGACGATGAGCGCGAACGCGATCGCCGTCGTCACGAGGATCGACACCCACGGCGTGCGGCGGAACGGGTGCACCTGGCCGAACGCGCGCGGCAGCACGCCCTGGTTCGCCATGCCGTAGAGCAGGCGGGACGCCATGAGCATGTTGATGAGCGCCGAGTTCGCGACGGCGAACATCCCGATGAACGGGAAGATCGTGTCGAACGGCAGGTTCGGCGCGCCCGCCGCGACGACCTGCGTGAGCGCCGACCCCTTGGCGTCGTCCGTGAGGTCGCCCACCGGGACGAGCGCGACGGCCGTGATCGCGACGAGCACGTAGATCGCGCCCGTGATCGAGAGCCCGGTGAGCATCATGCGGGGGAAGTCCCGCACGGGGTTCTTGCACTCCTCGGCCATGTTCACGGAGTCCTCGAACCCGACCATCGCGAAGAACGCGAGCGTCGTCGCGGCGGTGACGGCGAGGAACACGCTCTTGTCGTCGGCGCTCTCGAACACGACGACGCGCGAGAAGTCGGCGCGGCCCTGCGTCGTGGCCCACAGGCCCACGAAGATGACGAGCAGCAGGCCGGACAGCTCGACGAGCGACAGCACGACGTTCGCCTTGACGCTCTCCCCGACGCCGCGCAGGTTGACGAGCGCGACGAGGGCCATGAAGCCGAGGGCGATGAGCAGGCGGCCGTCCCCGCCCGTCGGCAGCTCGAGCCCGAACCCGTCGGAGACGAAGCCCGCGAACGCGTTCGACGCGGTCGAGGCCGACGTGATGCCCGAGCTCATGACCATGAACGCGACGACGAACGTCACCAGGTGGATGCCGAACGCCTTGTGCGTGTACAGGGCCGCGCCGGCCGCGCTCGGGTACTTCGTGACGAGCTCGAGGTAGGAGAACGCGGTGATCGTCGCGACGACGAACGCGAGCAGGAACGGCAGCCACGCCGCGCCGCCGACCTCGCCCGCGACCTGGCCGGTGAGCGCGTACACGCCCGTGCCGAGGATGTCCCCGACGATGAACAGCAGGAGCAGCCTGGGCCCCATGACGCGCTTGAGCTCCGGCTGCCGTTCCTCCGTGCGACCCGCGGTCTGGCTCATGAGAAGCTCCCTCGCGTCCCGGACGTCCCCTGCCCTCCATGGAACCCCCGCGCGACCGTCCTGTCAGCGCGAACGGGCGCGTGTCGCCGCCTCGGGCGGGCCGGGCCGGGGGTTCGCCGCGGGACGGTCCGCCGCGTCACGCACCGGGTCCGGCACGGCGGAGGCCGCGAGGGCCGCGGCACGCGCGGGCGTGGCCCGGCGCCGCAGGACGCCCGTCGTGGTCGCGACGCCGAGCAGCAGGACGCCGCCGCCCACGAGCTCGGCCGGGTTCGGCACCTCGTCGAGCACGATCCACGCGGAGAGCATCCCGACGACGGGCACGAGCATCGTGAACGGGACGACCGCCGACGCGGGGTGCCGCGCGAGGAGGGTGTTCCAGATCCCGTAGCCCACAAGGCTCGCGAGCCACGCCGTGTAGAGCGTGGACAGCACGGGAGCGGGCGTGAGGTGGGTGAGCGCGTGCCCGACGACGTCCGGCCCGTCGACCACGAGGGACAGCGCGAGGAGCGGGCCGGGGACGACGAGCGCGGACCACACGGTCATCGACAGGCCGTCCAGCCCGGGCCGCGGCGGGCGGGCGGGGCGGTCCGTGCGCGCGGCCGGCGCGGTGACCCTCGCGTCTCGGCTGCCCGCCCGGCGCGCGACGACGTTCCCCACGGCCCACGACGCGGCGGCGGCGAGCGTCACGAGGAACGCGAGCCCCGGCGTCGACGCGCTGCGCCCGGCGCCGACGACGACGAGCCCGGCCGCGCCGACGAGGACGCCGACGAGCTGGGAGCGCGTGGGGACCTCGCGCAGCGCCGCGGCGGCGAACAGCACGGTGAGCCCGACCTGCGCCTGGAGCACGAGCGACGCGAGGCCCGCGGGCATGCCCAGCGCGAGCGCGGTGTACAGCAGGCCGAACTGGCCGAGGCTCATGAACGCGCCGACGAGCACGACGTCGCGCGGGCGGGCCCGCGGCCGGGGCACGAGGAAGATCGCGGGGACGAGCACGACGACGAACCGCAGCGCGACGAACAGCGTGGGCGGCAGGTCGCCGAGGCCGAGGTCGATGACGACGAAGTTCACGCCCCACAGGACGGCGACGAGGACGGCGAGCAGGGACGAGCGCAGGGGCATGCCTCCGAGCGTGCGCTCTGCGCACCGTGCACGTCCATCGCACGGTCGTGCACGGTTCCCGGTAGCGCCGCTTCCCGTTAGCCTGGACGCATGATCGACCTCGCCGCCGTGGACGCGCTGCTCGCCGTCGAGCGGACCGGGACGGTGCACGCCGCCGCCCGCGACCTCGGGTACACGCCGTCCGCCGTCTCGCAGCAGGTCAAGCGCCTCGAGCGCGACCTCGGCGCGCGCCTGCTCGACCGCGAGGGCCGCGGCGTCGTCCTCACCGCCGCGGGGCGGCGCGTCGTCGAGGAGGGGCGCCTCCTGCGCGAGCAGGTCGAGTCCCTGCGGGCCCGCCTCCACGACGCCGGCGCCCGCCCCACCGGGACCGTGCGCCTCGGGTCGTTCTCGACGGCGGTGCGCGGCGTCGTCGCGCCGCTCGTCGCCGCCGTCCGGCAGGACGTGCCCGACCTGCGGCTCGTCGTCGAGGAGGCCGAGCCGTGGGACGCCGTGGCCGCCGTCGCGGCGGGCACGCTCGACCTCGCGCTCGTGCACCACTGGGAGGGCGTGCGGCTCGCGCTCCCGCCGAGCCTGCGCGCGGAGGAGCTGTTCCGCGACGAGGCCGACGTGCTCGTGCACCGGTCGAGCCCGCTCGCGGGCCGGTCGGCGCTCACGCCCGCGGACCTCGTCGACGAGACCTGGGTCTGCACCCCGGACGGCACGATCTGCTACGAGTGGTTCTGCCACATGTTCGCGCGCGAGCCGCGCGTCCCGCGCATCGACTTCCGGTGCCTCGAGTTCGCGTCGCAGGTCGAGGTCGTGGCCCAGGGCCTCGCCGTCGCGCTCGTCCCGCGGCTCGGGCGCGGGCCCCTGCCCGCCGACGTCGTGGCGGTGCCGGTGCGCGAGCCCGTCCCGACCCGCCCCGTGACGGTCGTGTGGCGCGCGACGATGACCGACGCGCCCGCGGTCCGCTACCTGTGCGAGCGCCTGCGCGCCGCCGGACGCTGACCGGCCCGGGCCCGCGACGACGCCGGAACTCCCGGCCGCGCCGGGGCGTTGGCACCGAGGGACGCACCCGCCACCCGACGAAGGGGCACGATGACCGAGCACGCGCCGACCCGCCGCGCCGTCGACCCGCGCACCGCGGCGATCGCCGGGCTGTCCACCCTCGCGTGGTACGCCGTCCCGGACGTCGTGGAGCCGCGCTGGGCGCGCGCGCTCGCCAAGACCGCCGTCGCCACGGCCGGCGTCGCGCTCACGCTCACGTCCACCGACGAGGGCGAGCAGGCACGCGAGGGCGTCCGCTCGCTGCGCGAGGCGGTCCGCGCGGCCGGTGGCGGCACGACCGGTGCGGACGTCGGGACCGGCGTGGACGGCGCGCCGGTCGGGGACCGTGCGGACGCCGCGACGTCCGCCGCCGCGGGGCGCCCCGAGGGGGATGACTCGTGGGCGGCGGACGCCGAGGAGGTCGCCCCGGTGCCGACCGGCGTCGCCGTCGCGGGCGTCGCGACCGGGCTCGCGCTCGCCACGGCCGCGGTCGTCGCGGGGGAGCGGTGGGCCTACCGGCGCGGCGAACGGCTCCGGGCGCGCGGCGCGCGACTGCCGCACACGCGCGTCGGGCTCGCGCTCGGCGCGCTCGCCGTGGCGCTCGCGGCCGCGGAGCCCCTGCTGTGGAACGCTGAGGAGCGCTGAGGCAGCGGTCCCGCGCGGTGCGCCGGGTCCGGCACCGTGCGGCCTCGCGGACCGGGAGGGGCCGACGATGATCGCGGTCGGGCTGGTGCTGGCAGGGGTCGCCGCGGCGATCCACGGGTACGTCTTCGTCATGGAGTCGCTGACCTGGACGAGCCCGCGCACGCGCGCGACGTTCGGCACGTCCCCCGACGAGGCGGCGGCGACCAAGGAGCTCGCGTTCAACCAGGGCTTCTACAACCTGTTCCTCGCGGTGCTCGTCGTGCTCGGCATCGTCCTGTACGCCGCGGACCGGCGGGACGTGGGCCTCACCCTCGTGGTCGCGGGGGCGGGGTCGATGGCCGCGGCCGGCGTCGTGCTGCTCGTGTCGTCGCCGTCGAAGGCGCGCGCGGCCCTCGTCCAGCTCGTGCCGCCCGCGCTCGGGGTGCTCGCCGTCGTCGTCGGGCTGACCGCCTGAGCGTGCGGGCGTCGACCGGCGCCCCACCGCGCGTGCCCTCGCTGCGAGACGCGCGGCCGGACCGAGCCGTCGCGCCGGTAGACTGGCCGTGCGCCGTCGTGCGCTCCCCGCTCAGCGCCCACCCGAGGGAACCGATGACCGCCCCCGCATCCCAGGCTTCTGCACGCCCCGCGCTCGATACGGTCGAGCACGCCGCCGCGACCCCCGACGAGGTCCAGCCGTACGCCGAGCTCGGCCTCAAGCCCGACGAGTACCAGCGCATCCGCGACATCCTGGGGCGCCGCCCCACGGCCGCGGAGCTCGCCATGTACTCCGTCATGTGGTCCGAGCACTGCTCCTACAAGTCGTCCAAGGTGCACCTGTCGAAGTTCGGCGCGGCCACCACCGACGAGATGAGGAAGCACCTGCTCGTCGGCATCGGCGAGAACGCCGGCGTCGTCGACATCGGCGACGGCTGGGCCGTGACGTTCAAGGTCGAGTCGCACAACCACCCGTCGTTCGTCGAGCCCTACCAGGGCGCCGCGACGGGCGTCGGCGGCATCGTGCGCGACATCATCTCCATGGGCGCGCGCCCCGTCGCCGTCATGGACCAGCTCCGCTTCGGCGCCGTCGACCACCCGGACACGGCGCGCGTCGTGCACGGCGTCGTGAGCGGCGTCGGCGGGTACGGCAACAGCCTCGGCCTGCCGAACATCGGCGGCGAGCTCGTCTTCGACTCCTCGTACCAGGGCAACCCGCTCGTCAACGCGCTGTGCCTCGGCGTGCTGCGCCACGAGGACATCCACCTCGCCAACGCCTCGGGCGTCGGCAACAAGGTCGTGCTGTTCGGCGCCCGCACGGGCGGCGACGGCATCGGCGGCGCCTCGATCCTCGCGTCGGAGACGTTCGAGGACGGCGTGCCCGCCAAGCGCCCGAGCGTCCAGGTGGGCGACCCCTTCATGGAGAAGGTCCTCATCGAGTGCTGCCTCGAGCTCTACGCGGCGCAGGTCGTGGAGGGCATCCAGGACCTCGGTGCCGCCGGCATCTCGTGCGCGACGTCGGAGCTCGCCTCGAACGGCGACGGCGGCATGCACGTGTGGCTCGACGACGTCCTGCTGCGCGACCCGACGCTCAACGCGGGCGAGATCCTCATGTCCGAGTCGCAGGAGCGCATGATGGCGGTCGTCGCGCCGGAGAAGCTCGACGAGTTCCTCGCCATCACCGCCAAGTGGGACGTCGAGACCGCCGTCATCGGCGAGGTCAACGACTCCGGGCGCCTGACGATCGACCACCACGGCGAGCGCATCGTCGACGTCGACCCGCGGACCGTCGCGCACGAGGGCCCGGTGTACCACCGCCCGTACGCGCGACCCGCGTGGCAGGACGGGCTCAACGCCCGCACGGTCGAGGCCGACGCGCTCGCCCGCCCCGAGACGGGCGACGAGCTGCGCGCGACGGCCCTGCGCCTCCTCGCGTCGCCGAACCTCGCGTCCAAGGAGTGGGTGACCAACCAGTACGACCGGTTCGTCCAGGGCAACACGGCGCTCGCGCAGCCCGACGACTCGGGCGTGGTCCGCGTCGACGAGTCCACGGGCCTCGGCGTCGCGCTCGCGACGGACGCGAACGGCCGCTACGGCAAGCTCGACCCGCGCACGGGCGCGCGCCTCGCGCTCGCCGAGGCCTACCGCAACGTCGCGACGACGGGCGCCCGCCCGCTCGCCGTGACCGACTGCCTCAACTTCGGCTCGCCCGAGGACCCGGACTCGATGTGGCAGCTCGTCGAGGCGATCGAGGGCCTCGCGGACGCGTGCCGCGAGCTCGGCGTGCCCGTGACGGGCGGGAACGTGTCGCTCTACAACGGCACGGGCGAGCCGGGGCAGATCGACTCGTCGATCCACCCGACCCCGGTCGTGGGCGTGCTCGGCGTGCTCGACGACGTCGCGCACGCGACCCCGTCCGGCTGGCGCGAGACGGGCGAGAGCATCTACCTGCTCGGCACCACGCGCGCCGAGCTCGACGGCTCGGCGTGGGCCGACGTCGAGCACGGTCACCTCGGCGGTCTCCCGCCCCAGGTCGACCTCGCGGCGGAGAAGGCGCTCGCCGGCGTGCTCGTCAACGCGAGCCGCGACGACCTCGTGTCCGCCGCGCACGACCTCTCGGAGGGCGGGCTCGCGCAGGCGCTCCTCGAGGCGTCGCTGCGCTTCGGGGTCGGGGCCACCGTGTCGCTCGACGCGCTGACCGAGCGCGACGGCGTCACGCCGTTCGAGGCGCTGTTCTCCGAGTCGACGGCCCGCGCGCTCGTCGCGGTGCCCCGCGGCGAGGAGTCCAAGCTCGTCGACGCGTGCGTCGCGCGCGGCGTCCCCGTCCTGAAGATCGGCGAGACGGGCACCGAGCCCGGCGCCGTCGCCGAGTCGGGCGAGGCGCTCGAGGTCGCGGGCCTGTTCACCGTCCCGCTCAGCGAGGCGGACGCGGCCTTCCGCGGCACGCTGCCGGCCATCTTCGGCTGACACCCGGGCCGGCTCGCGGCCGAACCACACCTGCACGGAGGGCGCCGGGGACGGCGCCCTCCGTCGTACCCCGCCCCTCCGTCTCCTCCGGAGCGCCCATGACCTTCGCCGACCGTGTCGATCCTGCCTACCGCGACGTCGTCGCCGCGCTCACCGGCGTCGTGCCGGCGCGCGGAGGCACGGGTGACGTCGACGAGCGCCGTGCCGCGCTCGCGCTGATCGGCGGGTCCGTCGCGCCGCCGCCCGGCGCGTACGACGTCGAGCACGAGGACCGCGTGGTTCCCGGGCCGGACGACGCCCCGGCGCTGCGCGTCCGCGTCTACCGGCCGGCGCGTGCGGCGGGCGACCTGCCGGTGATCCTCCACGTCCACGGCGGCGGGATGTGGCTCGGCGACCTCGAGTCCGAGCACGACCTGTGCCGCCGGCTGTCCGAGGCGGTGGGCGCCGTCGTCGTCTCGGTCAACTACCGCCTCGCGCCCGAGTCCCCGTACCCCGCGGCCGCCGACGACTGCTACGCGGCGCTGCGGTGGGTCGCGGGCTCGGCGCGCGAGCTCGGGTTCGACGCGGCGCGGCTCGCGGTCTTCGGCGGCAGCGCCGGCGGCGGGCTGGCGATCGCGACGGCGCTGCGGGCGCGCGACCTGGGCGGGCCCGCGATCCGCCTCCTCATGGCCGTCTACCCGATGGTCGACGACCGGCACGAGACGCCGTCGTCGCGCGAGCTCGCCGATCTCGGCGGGTTCGTCTGGGACCGCGCGTTCAACGTCGAGGCGTGGGAGTGGTACCTGGCCGGGCGTCCGGCGGACGCCTACGCGGCGCCCGCGCGGGCGACGGACCTCGCCGGCATGCCCCCGACGTTCGTCGACGTCGGCGAGCTCGACCTCTTCCGCGACGAGGACGTCGCGTTCGCCTCCGCGCTGCTGGCCGCCGGCGTGCCGACCGAGCTCCACGTGTACCCGGGCGCGTTCCACGGGAGCGAGGCGATGGTCCCCGACGCGGAGCTGAGCCGCCGCATCGTCGGCACGCGCCTCGCGGCGCTGCGCCGCGCGCTCGCCCCGCACGACGCCTGACGGCCGCCGGACCCCGGCCCCTCCCCGTCCGCGGCGCGGTGCGGGGAGCGGGCGGGTCCGGCGGGGTGGGTCAGCGGCGCGCGGGCTCCGGCTCGGTCGCGTCCGGGTCCGTGGCCGCGGCGTCCGGGGCGTCGGCCCCCGGGCCGTCGTGGTGGTGCGGGTGGCGGCGCTCGAGGGCCGCGCCCTCGACGTCGACGTCGGGCAGGATGCGGTCGAGCCAGCGGGGGAGCCACCACGCCTTGTCGCCCACGAGGTGCATGAGCGCCGGGACGAGCAGCATCCGCACGACGAACGCGTCGACCAGCACACCGAACGCGAGCGCGAACCCGATGGGCCGGATCATCGCGCTGTGCGAGAAGACGAACCCGCCGAAGACGGAGATCATGATGATCGCCGCGGCCGTCACCACGGCCCGGCCCGCGCGGACGCCCTGCACGATCGCGACGCGCGCGGGGGCGCCGTGCGCGTACGCCTCGCGCATCCCCGAGCCGAGGAAGAGCTGGTAGTCCATCGCGAGGCCGAACAGGATGCCGACGAGGATCGTGGGCAGGAAGTTGAGGATCGGGCCCGGCGTCTCGACGCCGAACACCCCCGCGAGCCAGCCCCACTGGTAGATCGCGACGACCCCGCCGAGCGCGGCGAAGTACGACAGGATGAACCCGAGCGTCGCGACGACCGGCACGAAGATCGACCGGAACACGAGCACGAGGATGACGAGCGACAGCCCGACGACGACCGCGAGGTAGATCGGCAGGGCCTGCGCGAGCTTCTCCGAGATGTCGATGTTGCCGCTGGCCGAGCCCGCGACGCCGAGCGTGACCTCGCCGTCGAGCGGCTCGAGGGCGCGCAGCGCGTGCACGAGCTCCTCGGTCGACTCGCTCGTCGGGCCCTCGGCCGGGATCACCTGGAACGCCGCGACCGTGCGGTCCTCGGACGTCCCGATCGGCGCGACGGCCACGACGTCGTCCTGCGCGAACAGCTCCTCGGCCACGCCCACCTGGTACTCGAGCGCCTCGGCCTCGGTCGGCTCGCCCGGCAGGTCGGCGACGACGAGCAGCGGCCCGTTCGTGCCCTCGCCGAACTCCTCGGCGACGGTCGAGTACGCGCGGTACTGCGTGGAGTCGTGCGCCTCGGACGAGCCGTCGGGCAGGTTGGTCCGCAGGTCGAGCGCGGGCAGGGCGATCACGCCGAGCGCGACGACGGCGAGCAGGGCCGTCCCCACCGCGCGGACGGTCGACATGGGGCGCACGGGCTCCGCGGCGGGCAGGCCGCCCGCTGCGCCCGGCTCCGACGACGCGGTCCCGGCCGACGCCCCCGTCGTCGCGGCGGGCCCGGCGAGCGCGGCGAGCGCGGCGCGCTCGCGGCGGCTGAGGATGCGCGGGCCGATCATGCCGAGCAGCGCGGGCGTGAGGGTCACGGCGATGAGCACCGCGATCGCGACGCACAGCGCGCCGACGGTCCCCATGAGCCCGAGGAACGGGATGCCCGTGACGTTGAGCGCGAGCAGCGCGATGAGCACGGTCGCGCCGGCGAACACGACCGCGTTGCCCGACGTGCCGTTCGCGAGCGCGATCGACTCCGCGAGGTCGTCGCCCTGCTTGAGCTGGCGCCGGTGCCGGTTGACGATGAACAGCGAGTAGTCGATCCCCACGGCGAGTCCGAGCATGAGCCCGAGCACGGGGGTCACGGACGACATCTCGACGACGCCGGACAGCGACATCGCGGCGAGCGCGCCGATGCCGACCCCGACGAGGGCCGTGAGGATCGGCAGCCCGGCGCCGACGAGCGTGCCGAGCATGACGACGAGCACGACGGCTGCGACGACGAGGCCCACGGCCTCGCCCACGCCGAACACCTGGGGCACGCCCTGCGCGATGTCGGAGGAGAAGTCGGCCCGCACGCCGTCGACCGGCTCGTCGAAGACCGCGACGAGGGCGTCCTTGGTCTCCTGCTCGATGCTGAGGTTCGGCTCGCTGAAGACCACGCTCGCGACCGCGGCGCTGCCGTCCTCGGAGACGAGGCGGATGTCGGCCGCCATGTCGAGCAGCGGCGCGGAGAGCTCGAGCTGCGCCGACTGCTCCTCGAGGGTCGCGCTCTGGTCCTCGAGCGCGGCCACCTGCTTCTCCAGCGCGGCGACCTGCGTGTCGAGCTCGGCGCGCCCGGCGTCGAGCTCGGCCTGCTGGGCGTCGAGCTGCGGCCCGACCTGCGCGAGCGCGCCCGCGTCCTCGGCTTGTGCGCGCGCGGCGTCGAGCTGCTCCTGCCCCGCGTCGAGCTGGGCGCGCGCCGCGTCGAGCTGCTCCTGCCCGGCGGCGAGCTGTGCTCGGCCGTCCTCGATCTGCTCGCGTCCCGCGGCGATCTGGGTGCGGCCGTCCTCGACCTGCCGCCGCTGGTCGGCGAGCTCGGTCTGCGTGGCGAACGGGTCGACGACGGACTCCACGCCGTCGACGTCCTCGGCCGCGGCGAACCGGTCGGCGACCTGCGCCTCCTGCTCGGGCGTGAACGGCGCGCCGTCCTCGGTCGTGAGGACGATCGTGCCCGTGCCGCCCGACGCCTCGGGCAGCGCGGTCTGCAGCCGCTCGGTGACGTCCGCGGTGGGCGTCCCGGGGATCGAGAAGCTGCTCGCGAGCGTCCCGCCGAACGCGACGAACGCCGCCCCGGCGAGCACGAGCACCGCGAGCCACGCGGCGAGGACGGTCCGCGCGCGGCGCGCGCACGCGCGCCCGAGGCGGTAGAGCAGTTCGGCCATGAGAGTCCTTCGGTGGGAGTCCGGTCCGGGGTGGTGACAGGTGCGGGGGTGGGCGTCAGGCGCGGGTCGCCCAGCCGGCGCGCGTGCGTTCGACGAGCCCGTCGAGCAGTGCGGCCCACACGCGGCGCGAGGCATCGTCGTCGGCGGCGCCGGTCGCGGCCCACCACCGACGCTGGATGACCATGAGGCCCGCCATGAGCGCGCCGACGAGCAGCTCGATCTCGAGCGGGTCGACGTGCGGGTGGCGGCGCGTGGTCTCGGCCACCAGGCGCTCGGCGAGGTGGGTGAACGCGCGCACGACCATCGTCGTGACGCGCGGCGTCGGCTCGTTCGCGCCGCCGCCGAGGGCGCGCGTCAGGGAGGCCATGGGGCCGACGAGGTCGGTGCCGCGCAGCGCGGCGGTGAGGTCGTCGAGCGGCGTCGCGCGGTCGGTGCCGGGGGCCGCGGCGCTCGCGCCGAGCGCGTCGACGACGGCGCCCAGCACGTCCTCGCACACCTCGACGACCACGTCGTCGAGCGACGCGAAGTGGTTGAACACGGTGCGCCGGGCGACGTCGGCGCGCGCCGCGAGCTCGTCGACGGTGAAGCGGGAGCCGCCCTTCTCCGCCATGAGCGCGGCCGCGGCGTCGACGATGGCGCGGTGGTGCCGGGCGCGCAGCGCGGCGCGGCGGTCGACGCCGGCGGGCGCGCCTGACGACGCGGTGGTCGCTTCGGACGACGCGTCGGTCGTGGCGGGGTCGGGGGCCAGGGGCACCCGATGACACTAGGTGCATCGATGCACTTGGTGCAACGTTACGGCCCGGAAGCTCAAAGTCGACCGATTAAGTCCAGTATGTGGGAAGGTCTCGACGGTGCGTTGACACCCCCGCAGGGCGCTCGTAAGTTCCCGCGCAACCGAGGTCGAGCACCTCGGCCACCAGACACGGTCATGAGCTCCGACGCCAAGCCCCGGCTCGTCGGACGGCAACCCTCCCGCGCGGCGGGGTGCCCCGGGTGAGGACCAGGTCTCGCGTCGCGGAGCGCGGCGCGGGGCAACGACGCGGAGCCCGGAGACGGGCACGAAGGAGACGGACGATGGACCGGCGAGAGTCGAGCACCGCGGTGAGCACCCCGCACGCGCCGACGTGCCCCTGTCCGCCCGTGACCGCGGGTCCCGCGCGCGCCACCTGTCGTCGCTGACGCCCACCCCCTGACGCCGCGCCCCCGCGCGCACGCCCCCGACCGGGTCCCTCCGGCCTCCCCGGTCCCGTCCCTGCCGCCGCGCGGCGGGACACCCCTGCCCACCCTCCGGCACCCGGCCGCGCCCCGAGCGCGCCCGGCGCCCGACCGAGAACGGATCCCGCGATGCCCGACACCGCCCCCGCCCGCACCGTCCACCTCGGCGTCGACCTCACCGACGCCGGCGCGCACCCCGCCGCGTGGCGGACCGTGGGCTCGCAGGCGCAGCGCCTCTTCGACGCCCAGCGCCTCGTCGAGCTCGTCGCCACCGCCCAGCGCGGCCTGCTCGACCTCGTCACCCTCGACGACGCGTTCACGCTCCGGCCCGGCCGCACCGGGACCGTGCGAGGCCGGCTCGACGCCGCGCTCGTCGCCTCGCGCCTCGCGCCGCGCAGCGCGGGCGTCGGCCTCGTCCCCACCGTGACGACGACGCACACCGAGCCGTTCCACGTGTCCAAGGCGATCGCGACGATCGACCACGTGAGCTCCGGCCGCGCAGGGTGGCAGGTCGGGTGGTCGACGACGCCCGCCGAGGCCGCCGCGTTCGGCCGCAAGGCCGCGCAGGACGAGCCCGACGCCGTCGCCGAGGCCGACGAGGCGGTCGAGGTCGTCACGCGGCTGTGGGACTCGTGGGAGGACGACGCCGAGATCCGCGACGTCGCGACCGGCCGGTTCGTGGACCGCGAGAAGCTGCACTACGTCGACCACGAGGGCATCCGGTTCGCGGTCAAGGGCCCGTCGATCACCCCGCGGCCGCCGCAGGGCCAGCCGCCCGTCGTCGTGCGGGCCGACTCGCCCGCGTCGTTCGACCTCGCGGCCCGCCGTGCCGACGTCGTGCGCGTCCGCGCGGCGACGCGCGACGAGGCGGTCGCGCTGCGCGCCCGGGTGCGCGACGCCGCCGCCGACGCCGGGCGCGACCCCGACGCGCTGCGCGTGCTCGTCGACGCGTACGTCGTCGTCGGCGACACGCGGGCGAGCGCGCAGGCGCGCCTCGACCTCCTCGAGGACCTCGAGGGCGTCTCGTGGGACACCGACTCGCTCACGCACGTCGGCACCGCGCGCGACCTCGCCGTCACGGTCGAGGAGTGGACGAGCGCGGGCGCGGCGGACGGCTTCCTCCTGCGGCCGTCGTCGCTGAGCACCGACCTCGACGCCGTCGTCGACGGCGTCGTGCCCCTCCTGCAGGGCGCCGGCCTCTTCCGCACCGCGTACCCCGGCACGACCCTGCGCGACACCCTCGGCCTCCCGCACCCCGCGAACCGCTACGCGGCGATCGCCTGAGCCCGGACGGACCCCCATGAGCACCCGACCCCGCAAGCAGATCCACCTCGGCGCCCACTTCCCGGGCGTCAACAACACGACCGTCTGGAGCGACCCGCGCTCGGGCAGCCAGATCGACTTCTCCTCGTTCGAGCACCTCGCGCGCCGCGCCGAGGCCGCGAAGCTCGACTTCTTCTTCCTCGCCGAGGGCCTGCGCCTGCGCGAGCACAAGGGCCGCATCCACGACCTCGACGTCGTGGGACGCCCCGACACGCTGCCCGTCCTCGCGGCGCTCGCGGCGGTGACCGACCGCCTCGGGCTCGCGGGCACGATCAACACGACGTTCAACGAGCCGTGGGAGCTCGCGAAGCAGTTCGCGACGCTCGACCTGCTCTCCGAGGGCCGCGCCGCGTGGAACCTCGTGACGAGCCCCGACGCCTTCACGGGCGCGAACTTCCGCCGCGGCGGCTACCTGCCGTACGCGGAGCGGTACGCGCGCGCCGCCGAGGTCGTCGAGGTCGCGCGCGCCCTGTGGGACTCGTGGGACGACGACGCGGTCCTCGCCGACCGGATCACCGGCGACTTCCTGCGTCCCGGCGCCGTGCGGCCCGTCACGCACCACGGGACGTACGCGGACGTCGTCGGCCTCTTCGAGACGCCGCGCGGTCCCCAGGGCCACCCGGTCCTGTTCCAGGCCGGCGACTCCGCCGACGGTCGCGACTTCGCCGCCGCGACCGCCGACGTCGTGTTCTCCGCGCACTCGACGTTCGACGCCGGGCGCGCGTTCTACGAGGACGTCAAGGGCCGGCTCGCCGCGCACGGGCGCTCGCGGGACTCGCTGAAGATCCTCCCCGCGACGGTCGTCGTGCTGGGCGACACCCCGGACGAGGCCGCCGAGCGCGCCCGGGAGATCCGGCTCCAGCAGGTCTCGGGCCCGACGGCGATCGCGTTCCTCGAGCAGGTGTGGGGCCGCGACCTCGAGGGGTACGACCCCGAGGGCCCGCTGCCCGACGTCGACCCCGACACCGAGAACCTGTCGATCACGCGCGGCCGGGTGCGGCACGCGAAGGATCCGGCGGCGGTCGCCGCGGCCTGGCGCGAGCAGGCCGAGGCGAACGGCTGGTCGATCCGCGAGCTCGTCATCCAGGTGACCTCGCGCGGCGGCTTCGTCGGCACGCCCGAACAGGTCGCGGACGACATCGACCGGCACGTCCAGGAGGACGCGTCGGACGGCTTCATCCTCGTGCCGCACCTCACCCCGGGCGGGCTCGACGACGTGTTCGACCGCGTGATCCCCCTCCTGCAGGAGCGCGGCTCGTTCCGCGCCGAGTACGAGGGCACGACCCTGCGCGAGCACCTCGGCCTCGCCCGGCCCGGCGCCGCGTCCGCCGCCGAGGACGAGCCCGCGGCCGAGCTCGTCGGCTGACGCATCGCCCCGCCCACCCACCGCACCGACCCCGGAGGACCCATGAGCACGAGCACGCTGACCGCCACGGGCGCCGTCACCGCAAACCCCGACGCCGCGGCCTGGGCCGCGTGGCACGCCGAGCGAGAGGAGGCGCTGCGCCCGCCGCACGGCTGGCTGAGCCTCGTCGCGTACCACTGGCTCCCGGCGGAGCCCGCCGCCCTGCCCGGGGTGCCCGGTCTCTGGTGGGCCGACGCCGACGGCGCGCACCACCGCGCGAGCGAGGGCCGCGCCGTGCGCACGGCGACCGGGGACGACGTGACGACCGTCGTCGTCACGGAGGGCGGCTCGTCCGTGGCGGGCACGTTCCTGCCGGACGGTCGTGACCCGGTCGCGCCCGCTCCGACGGACGCCCCGGCCGGCGTCCACGACGGCGCGTCGGGCGAGACGCGCGAGGTCGCCGTCGAGGTCGTGCGACGCACGGGCCGGTACGCGGTGCGCCTGCGCGATCCGCTCGCGCCCGCGCGGCTCGCGTTCGACGGCGTCCCGACGTTCGCGCACGACCCCGCCTGGGTGCTCGACGCGGACGTGCGCTGGTACGACGCGTCGCGGCCCGTCGTCGTCGGCGCCGCGCGGCCCGGCCTCGTGCACCACGCGCGCGCCGTCGGCGAGGTCGACCTCGTGGTGGAGCGCGACGGCGGCCGGCGCGCCGCGACGCTCGTCCTCACCGGCGCGCCGGGCGGCGGGGCGGCGCTGCTGTTCAGCGACGAGGCGGACGACGTCGCGCCGTGGCGCGTGCTGACGGTGGACGCGGACGTGGCGCCGGGCACCACGGGCCGCGTGCGGCTCGACCTCAACCGCGCGATCAACCTCCCGTACGCGTTCAGCGACCACGGCACGTGCCCCGCGCCGGTCGAGGGCAACCACGTGCCGTTCGCGGTCACCGCGGGCGAGAGGGCGCCACGATGACCGCGGTCGCCGCGCGCCCAGCCGCCCCGGGGGCGGCCCGGCGAGCGCGCGAGATCCGGTCCGTCGCCATGCACGACCCGCTCGTGCGGCCGCTGCTCGACGAGCTGTCCCAGGAGTACTGGACGCGGTACCAGCGCGTCCTGACGGCCGAGGAGCTCCGCGCCGAGATGGAGCACTACCCGGCGCACGAGTTCGCGGCGCCGCACGGCGATCTCGTGCTCGTGCTGGAGGACGGCGCGCCCGTCGCGGGCGGCGCGTTCCGGCGCCGGACCGAGCCCGAGGTCGGCGACCCCGCCCGCCTCGCGCGCGCGTCCGCGCGGCGCCCCGACGGCACGCCCGCCGTGCGCACCGCCGAGCTCAAGCGCATCTGGACGCACTCGGCGCACCGTCGCCGCGGGCTCGCGCGCGTCGTGATCGCCGAGCTCGAGCGCCGCGCCGCCGAGCGCGGGTACCGGCGCGTGTACCTCACGACGGGCCCGCGCCAGCCCGAGGCCGCGGGTCTGTACCTCGGGACGGGCTACACGCCCCTGTTCGACACCGGGACCGACCCCGAGGAGATCGGCCCGCTCGCGTTCGAGAAGTGGTTGGAGGTCGCGCCGTGAGCACCGTGTCGCTCCCGCAGGACGAGTCCCGACAGCTCGCGCCGCCGTCCGGCCGGCACCCCGCCGACCCGGACGGACGCCCGGGTGTCGAGGACGCGCTGCCGCTCGAGAGCCTGCGGATCGTCCCCGCCCGGCACCCGGGACGGTGGGCCGCGACGGCCGTCGTCGCGGTCCTGCTCGCGATGGTCGTCAGCTCGCTCGTGACGAACGAGCGCTGGGAGTGGGACGTCGTCGCGACCTACCTCACGTGGCCCTCCGTCCTCGAGGGGGCGTGGGCGACGATCCGGCTCACGCTCGTCGCGTCCGTCGTCGGGTTCGCGCTCGGCACGGTCCTCGCGCTCATGCGGCTCTCGCGCTCCCCGCTCCTGCAGTCGGTGTCGTGGACCTACACGTGGGTGTTCCGGTCCGTGCCGCTGCTGCTGCAGCTCCTGCTCTGGTACAACCTCGCGTACCTCTACCCTCACCTCAGCCTCGGCATCCCGTTCGGGCCCGAGCTCGTGTGGTTCGACACGCTGTCCGTGATCGACAAGTTCTGGGCCGCGATCCTCGGCCTCGGGCTGTCGCAGGCCGCGTACTCCGCGGAGATCGTGCGCGCCGGCATCCTCTCGGTCGACCAGGGCCAGCAGGAGGCCGCGGCGTCGCTCGGCATCCCGCGGCGGCGCCAGGTCAGCCGCATCATCCTGCCGCAGGCCATGCGCTCGATCGTCCCGACCGCCGTCAACGAGGTCATCGGCCTGCTCAAGGGCACGTCGATCGTCTACGTCCTCGCGTACGGCGAGCTCTTCTACATCGTCAGCGTCATCTACGGCCGCAACGGGCGGGTCGTGCCGCTGCTCATCGTCGCGTCGATCTGGTACCTCGTGCTGACCACGCTCATCACGGTCGTCCAGTACTACGTCGAGCGGCACTACGCGAAGGGCGCGGTGCGCACGCTCCCGCCGACACCCCTGCAGAAGGCGCGCTGGACCGTGCTCGTCTGGGTGTCGCGCCTCTCCGGACGCCCCGTGCCGCCGTCCGTCCCGCCCGCCTACGCGGCCCGCGCCCGGGTCGGCGTCCTCACGCGCACCGCGCGCACGGCGGGGGGTGCCGCATGAGCGCCCCCGTCACGGACACCACGAGCCCGGCCGCCGAGGCGGCCGGGCTCGTCGAGATCCACGGCGTCCACAAGAGCTTCGGCACGCTCGAGGTGCTGCGCGGCGTGTCGCTCACCGTCCGGCCCGGGTCCGTGACGGTCGTGCTCGGCCCGTCCGGCTCGGGCAAGTCGACGCTCCTGCGCGCGATCAACCACCTCGAGAAGGTCGACCAGGGCTTCATCTCCATCGACGGCGAGCTCGTCGGGTACCGCCGCAAGGGCAGCACCCTGCGCGAGCTCAAGGAGCGCGAGATCCTCGGGCAGCGCACCCAGATCGGCTTCGTCTTCCAGAGCTTCAACCTGTTCCCGCACCTCACCGCGCTCGAGAACGTCGTCGAGGCGCCCGTCTCCGCGCAGCGGCGACGCCGCGAGGACGTGGAGCCCGAGGCCCGCGAGCTGCTCGCCCGGGTCGGGCTCGCCGACAAGGCCGACGCGCGGCCGCGCCAGCTCTCCGGCGGGCAGCAGCAGCGCGTCGCCATCGCACGGGCGCTCGCGCTGCGACCCAAGGTGCTCCTGTTCGACGAGCCCACGTCCGCGCTCGACCCGGAGCTCGTCGGCGAGGTGCTGGAGGTCATCAAGGACGTCGCCAGCACCGGCACGACCCTCGTCGTCGTCACGCACGAGATCGGCTTCGCCCGCGAGGTCGCCGACACCGTCGTCTTCATGGACGAGGGGGTCGTCGTCGAGCAGGGCACGCCCGCCGAGGTGCTCGACCACCCGCGCCACGAGCGCACCCGGGCCTTCCTGCAGAAGGTCCTGTGACCCGCCCGCCCGGCGGGCACCCACCGTCGTCACCGCACCCGCGACCGGCCGCCGGCCGGACCCGCACCGCACTCCCGGCGTCACCCCGACGCACCACCCGAGAGGTAGGACACCCCGTGACCGCAACGACCACCCGCGCCCGCGCCTCGCGCGCGCTCGCCCTGCTCGCCGCCGTGCCCCTCCTGGCGCTCACGGCCTGCGCGGGCGTGAGCACCGAGGCACCGGCCGCCGCGGAGGGCACGGCCACCGAGGACGGCGCGGCCTCCGTGGCCGAGGCGCTGGACGTCAGCACGAGCCCCGAGCAGGACCGCATCCGCACGACCGAGTCCGCCGAGGCGATCGCGCTCCTGCCCGACTCCTGGAAGGACAAGGACGAGATCGTCGTCGCCGTCTCCGCCGGCTCCGCCCCCCCGCTCGGCTTCCTCGCCGACGACGACGAGACGCCCATCGGCAACGAGACCGACATCGCCCAGCTCGTCGCCGACGCGCTCGGCAAGGAGCTGCGCCTCGAGGTCAAGGCCTGGGCCGACTGGCCGCTCGCGCTGCAGTCCGGCGACGTCGACGCCGTGATCTCCAACGTCACCGTGACCGAGGAGCGCAAGGAGACCATCGACTTCTCCACGTACCGCAACGACGAGCTCGGCTGGCTCGTGGGCGCCGACTCCGACATCACCGAGATCACGAAGCGCGAGGACATCGCGGGCAAGGTCGTCGCCGTCGGGTCGGGCACGAACCAGGAGAAGATCGTGCTCGAGTGGGACCGCCTCAACCAGGAGGACGGTCTCGACCCGATCCAGGGCCCCGAGTACTACGAGCAGTTCGCCGACGCCCTGCTCGCTCTGCAGTCCGGGCGCATCGAGACGTACGTCGGCCCCAACGCGACGCTCGCCTTCCAGGCGGCGACCTCCCCGCAGGACTTCCGGGTCGCCGGCACGCTCAACGGCGGCTGGCCGGACACGGCGCAGATCGCCGTCGCCACCAAGAAGGGCGCGGAGGCCGCGCCGGCGATCACGGCCGCGATCAACCACGCCGTCGAGGACGGCACCTACCTCCAGGTGCTCGAGCGCTGGGGCCTGGAGTCCGAGGCGGTCGAGGAGTCGCAGACCAACCCGCCCGGCCTGCCGAAGACGGAGTGACCCCGGAATGACCACCAGCACCCGGTACGTCGACCACGTCGTGGTCGGGGGCGGCGTCATGGGCTCCGCCACGGCCTGGCAGCTCGCCCGGCGCGGGCGCGACGTCGTCCTGCTCGAGCGCTTCGCGCCCGGGCACGCCCACGGCGCCTCGCACGGCACGTCGCGCATCTACCGCACGACGTACGCCGAGCCCGAGTACCTCGACCTCGCCCAGGAGGCGCTCGCGCTGTGGCGCGAGGTCGAGGACGAGACGGGCACCGAGCTCCTCGCCGTCACCGGCGGGGTGAGCCACGGGCGTCGCGACGCCACGGCCGAGCGGCGGGCCGACGCGATCGCCGCCGCGTTCACCGCGCGCGGGATCGCGCACGAGTGGCTCGACCCCGCGGCCGCGGCGGAGCGGTGGCCCGGCCTGCGGTTCGAGGGCCGGGTGCTGCACGAGGTCGCGACGGCCGGACGGCTCCACGCCGACCGCGCCGTCGCGGCCCTCCAGGGCGCGGCCGCCGCGCGCGGCGCCGACGTGCGCCACGAGGTCGCCGTCCGGCACGTCGAGCGCGCGGCCGAGGGCGTGCGCGTCGTCACCGACGGCGGCGACGTGCTCGCGCGCGTCGTCGTCGTGACCGTCGGCGCATGGAGCGCGGGCCTCCTCGGCGGGGCGGACGGCGGCCTGCTCGGCGCGGACCTGCCGCTCGTCGTCACGCAGGAGCAGCCCGCGCACTTCGCGCTGCGCCCCGGTGCGACGCCCGACGGCTGGCCCGCGTTCACCCACGACGTCGGCCCCGGCACCGCGTGGCCGAGCGGCGTCTACGGCCTCGCCACACCGGGAGAGGGCGTCAAGGTCGGATTCCACGGCGTCGGCCCCGTCGTCGACCCGGACCGCCGCTCCTACCGGCCCGAGCCCGGCCAGCTCGCCACGCTGCGCGACTACGTGCGCACGTGGCTGCCCGGGCTCGACCCGGACGCGTACGTCCCCGTGAGCTGCACGTACACCACGACGCCCGACAGCGACTTCGTGCTCGACCGGCGCGGACCCGTCGTCGTCGGCGCGGGGTTCTCCGGCCACGGCTTCAAGTTCGCCCCCGCGGTCGGCCGCGTCCTCGCCGACCTCGCCACCGCACCCGACGACGTCTCGGCGGCCGAGCGGTTCGCGCTCGCCCGCCTCGCCGCACTCCCCGAGAGGACCGCCTCATGACGATCGCTCCCGCTCCCGTCGCCGCCCCGGCCGCGCCGCCGACCGCCCCCGTCGCGCTCGCTGCGCGCTACGGCGTCGAACCGGCCGCCGTCGACGAGGTCGCGCCCGGCGCGGCGACCGGGCCGGCCGGACGCCCGGGCGCGCACCCGGTGCTCGACACCCTGCTCGCGCACCGCACCGTGCGCCGCTACCTCACCGACCCGCTCGCCGAGCACGTCGTCCCGACCCTCGTGGCCGCTGCGCAGTCCGCCCCGACGTCCTCGAACCTCCAGCTCTGGAGCGTCGTCGCCGTCACGGACCCGGCCCGCAAGGCGCGCCTCGCGGCGCTCGCGGGCGACCAGGAGCACATCCGCACGGCGCCTCTCCTGCTCGTGTGGCTCGCCGACCTCTCCCGCGTGCGCGCCCTCGGGGCGCGCGAGGGCGTGCGGCTCGAGGCCACCGACTACCTCGAGACCACGCTCGCCGCGTTCCTCGACGCCGCGCTCGCCGCGCAGAACGCGGTCGTCGCGGCCGAGTCGCTGGGTCTCGGCACGGTGTACATCGGCGCGCTGCGCAACCACCCGGCGCAGGTCGCGGCGGAGCTCGGGCTGCCCGAGGGCGTCGTGGCCGCCGTCGGCCTCGTCGTCGGGCACCCGGACCCCGCGGGCGGCGAGCGCGTCAAGCCGCGCCTGGCGCAGGGCGCCGTCCTGCACGCCGAGCGGTACCGGTCCGCCGGCCAGGCCGAGCACGTCACGGCCTACGAGAAGCGCATCGAGCCCTTCTACCGCGCGGAGGGACTCGACGGCGGGTGGCGCGAGCGCGTCGTCGACCGCCTGCGCGTGCCGGGCGCGCTGCGCGGGCGCGCCCACCTGCGGGCTGCGCTCGCCGCGCTCGGGTTCCCGTCCAAGTAGTCCGACCCGCACCACCACCAGAGGAAGCCATGTCGTCCCACCAGCACCCGCAGCCGACCGCCGCGGGCGGGCCGCGCCCCGCCTCCGGCCGCGTCCCCCTGTCCGTCCTCGACCTCGCGATCGTCCCCGAGGGGTCCACGGGCCAGGACGCGGTGCGCCGCGCCGTCGGGCTCGCGCGCGACCTCGACCGGCTCGGGTACCACCGGGTCTGGTACGCCGAGCACCACCTGTCGCCCGGCGTCGGCTCGGCGTCGCCCGCCGTGCTCGCCGCCGCCGTCGCGGCCCGGACCGAGCGCATCCGCGTGGGCAGCGGAGCCGTGCTGCTCAGCACCACGAGCCCGCTCGTCGCCGCCGAGCAGTTCGGGACGATCGCCGCGCTGCACCCCGGCCGCGTCGACCTCGGCCTCGGGCGGGCGTTCACGCCGCCGAAGGGGTCCGGCACGGCCGGACCACGGCCCGCGGCCCGACCCGCGGCGGGCCCGCGCGTCGTCGACGGCCTGTACGTGCCCGGCGCACCGCCGACGGGCGGCAACGACTCCGTGCTGCGCGAGCGGATCCTCGCGCAGAAGCGGATCGTCGGGGCGTCGCGCACCCCGGCGAGCTTCCGCGACGAGCTCGACCTCGTGCTCGGGCTGCGCGCCGGGACCTACCGCGACGAGCACGGCACGGCGTACGTGAGCCCGCCCGTCGAGGGCGCCGACTGGGACCTGTGGGTGCTCGCGTCGAGCGCGGGCGAGAGCGCGCGCGTCGCGGGCGAGCTCGGCCTGCCGCTGGCCGCGAACTACCACGTGGCGCCGTCGGCGACGCTCGACACCGTCGCGGCCTACCGCGCGGCGTTCCGGCCCGGTGTGCTCGACGCGCCGTACGTCGTCGTGTCGGCCGACGTGCTCGTCGCGGACACGGTCGAGCGGGCCCGCGAGCTCGCGACGCCGTTCGCCGACTGGGTGCTGTCCATCCGTCGCGGCGCCGACGGCGCGATCGCCTACCCCGAGCCCGGCACGTCGCCCGCGTGGGACGAGCGGCCCGAGGCCGAGCGCGCGCTCGTCGCCGACCGCGTCGACACCCGCATCGTCGGGGACCCCGAGACCGTCGTGCAGCGGCTCGAGACGCTGCGCCGCGCGACCGGCGCCGACGAGCTCCTCGTCACGACCGCGACCCACGACACCGACGACGCCCGCCGCTCGTTCGAGCTGCTCGCCGAGCACTGGTTCGCGGGGCCGACGCCGGCCCCCGCGACCGGCACGGACGACGCCCCGGCCGACGTCGCCCCCGCGCTCGCCGCCACCCGCTGACCATCCCCTCGAAGGAGAGACCCATGACGACCCCGCCCCTGCAGACCGCGACCGACGCCGCCGCGACGGTCGCCGACGGCGCCCTGCTCGTCGACGTGCGCTCGGCCCAGGGCCGTGCCGCGCACGGCGAGATCCCCGGCGCCACGCTCGTCGACCGGGACGACCTCGACGCGCTCTTCGGCCCCGCCGACGCCCCGGCGATCTCGCTCGACACGCCCGTCGTCGTCGTGTGCGGGTCGCCGAACGGCTCCGGCCCCGTCGCCGAGGCGCTCGCGCGACGCGGGTACGCGCACGTGTCCCACGTCGACGGCGGCTTCCCCGCCTGGAAGGACGCCGGGCTCCCGGCCACCGACCCTGCCGAGGCTCCCGCGGAGCCGACCGACGCCCCCGCCTGAGCCGCACGACCCACCCGCCCACCCCCACCCACGGAGACCCTCATGCCCGTCGAGTTCCTCGGCATCGCCACGACCAACGACGCGTCGGAGACCACCACGCGCACGACCGCCCCGTTCGACCCCGCCTACCTCGAGCGCCTCGTGCGCGCGCACGAGGACACCGGCTGGACGCGCGTCCTGTTCGCGTACGGCTCGTCCGGCCCCGAGCCGGCGGCGCTCGCCGCGTACACCGCCGCGCGTCTGCAGTCGATCGAGCTGCTGCTCGCGCACCGGCCCAACGTGTCCTACCCGACGTACGCCGCCAAGACGTTCGCGACGCTCGACCAGCTCTCCGGCGGCCGCCTGTCCGTCCACTTCATCACCGGCGGGAACGACCGCGAGCAGGGCCGCGAGGGCGACACGCTGACCAAGGACGAGCGGTACGCGCGCACCCACGAGTACATCCAGGTCGTCAAGCAGGCGTGGGCGAGCGACGAGCCGTTCGACCACCACGGCCCGTTCTACGACTTCGACGACTTCGTGCTCGACGCCAAGCCGTTCGAGGGGCGGACGCCGACCATCTCGTTCGGCGGGTCGTCGGACGCCGCGTTCCGCGTGGGCGCCGCCGAGGCGGACATCTACGCCGTCTGGGGCGAGCCGCTGGACCGCACGGCGGAGCAGATCGAGCGCGTGCACGCCGAGGCCGCCGCCGCGGGCCGGGCGACGCCGCCGCGCATCCACGCCGCGTTCCGCCCGATCATCGCGCCGACCGAGGAGCTCGCGTGGGAGAAGGCGCACCGCGTCCTCGACCGCATCGAGGCGCGCAAGGCCGCCGCGGGCGGGCAGCTCAGCCGTCGGCACCCGATCGACAAGCCCGAGAACGCGGGCTCGCAGCGCCTTCTGGAGATCGCGGCCCAGGGCGAGCGGTACGACACCGCCCTGTGGACCGCCACCGCCAGGGCCACCGGCGGCGCCGGCAACTCCAACGCGCTCGTCGGCACGCCGGAGCAGGTCGCGGAGGCGCTGCTCGCGTACTACGACCTCGGCGTCCGCGTCATCTCCGCGCGCGGCTACGACCTTCTCGACGACGCGATCGACTTCGGCCGGCACGTCATCCCGATCGTCCGCGAGGAGGTCGCGAAGCGCGACGCCGCCGCCGAGGTCGCCGCGGCCTGATCGGCAGTTCCGGACCAGATCGGCAGTTCCTGCCGAGATCGGCACGTGCACCTGCCGATCTCGGCGAGAACTGCCGATCTCGGTTTTCCCCTCCCCCGAACACACGCTAGGAGCAGGACCGTGCGCTTCCAGGTACTCGACATCGTCTTCAACCCGCCCCACCCGGTGACCGGGGAGGCCGTCGCGCCGTCCGACCGGCTGAACCGGGTCGTCGAGACGGCGGTGCTCGCCGAGGAGCTCGGGTTCGACTGCGCCGCGGGCCCCGCGAGCTGTCCGGGGGAGCGCCAGCGCGTCGCCATCGCGCGGGCGCTCGCACTGCGCCCGTCGCTCGTCGTGCTCGACGAGCCCGTCTCGGCGCTCGACGTGTCCGTACAGGCACAGATCCTCGAGCTCCTCGTGCGGCTCCAGGCCGAGCACGGGCTCGCGTACTTGTTCATCTCGCACGACCTCGCGGTCGTGCGGCAGGTGTCCGACCACGTCGGCGTCATGCACCGCGGGCGCGTCGTCGAGCAGGGCACGGCGGAGCAGATCCTGCTCTACCCGCGCGAGGACTACACGCGCGAGCTCGTCGCGGCCATCCCTGGCGCCGCCGGGCGCGCCCGGCGGCGCCGCACCGCGGAGGGCGACGTCGGCCGGGGCGTGACGCACCGCAGACCCCGGCCGTGACGCGCGGAGGCCGCGGTCCGGAGCACGTGCTCCGGCCCGCGGCCTCCGGGCTCGCGCGGCCCGTGGCCGCGCGCCGTCACGCCTCGCGGTTCTCCGAGGACAGGAACCAGGCGTGCTTCTCCAGGTCCGCGATGATCTCGTGGAGGAGGTCCGCGCTCGTCGGGTCCTCGGCGTCGACGTCGTCGTGCACCGCGCGCACGACCTCGACCGTCTGCGCGATCCGCTCGACGACCGCGTCGACCGTGTCGCCGACCGACACGAGGCCGGCCGGGTACGGGGACAGCTCGGTCGTCGTCGCGACGGTCTCGGTGCGGCCGTCGGGCACGACCTGGAGCGCGCGCATGCGCTCGGCGACGGTGTCGCTGTGCTCGCGCGCCGCGTCCACGACGTCGTCGAGCTGGAGGTGCAGGTCGCGGAACCCGCGGCCGGTCACGTTCCAGTGGGCCTGCTTGCCCTGCACGTGGAGGTCGACGAGCGCGACGAGCACGCGCTGCAGGTGGGCGCGGAGCTGCTCCGACGCCTCGAAGCGCGCGGTGGTGCGGTGGATGGTGGGTGCGGACATGGTGCTCCTCGCTCTCTCGGGGGTCGCCCGGAACGTGCGGCGGTCACCCGGCTTCCGTCGGTGCCGTTTTCTTGAACCATTCCAGAGTAGGGACCATTCCCCGCGCTCGCCAGCAAGGACAGGCGTGCCTGACCTGCGGCGTCGTCACCTTCTCCCACCTGGTGAGAGGACGCCGTCTCCCCCTTGCCCCGGGGCGCTCGCGGTGGTCCGCTGGCGTCATGACCGACGACCGCACCCCCGCCGCACCCTCGAACCGCCTGCCGCAGCGCACGCTCGGCTCCGGCGACGCCGCGCTCACCGTGTCCGCGGTCGGGTTCGGCGGCATGTCCGTGACCGACGCGTACGGCCCCGCCGACGCCGCCGAGGCCGAGGCCGTGCTGCGCCGCGCGCTCGAGCTCGGCGTGACGCTCGTCGACACGGCCGACGTCTACGGCCACGGGCGCAACGAGGAGCTCGTCGGCCGGGTGCTCGGCGCCCACCGCGACGAGATCGTGCTCGCCTCGAAGTTCGGCCTCCCGCCCGCGGAGGGCCACCCGGACGGCCGGCTGGTCGACGGCCGCCCCGCGTACGTGCGCGCCGCGATCGACGCGAGCCTGCGCCGGCTCGGCACCGACCACCTCGACCTGTACTACCTGCACCGCATCGACCCGCAGGTGCCGGTCGAGGAGACGGTCGGCGCGCTCGCCGAGCTCGTCGCGGCGGGCAAGGTGCGGGCGATCGGGCTGTCCGAGCCGTCCGCGGCGACCGTGCGCCGCGCCCACGCCGTCCACCCGGTCACGGCCGTGCAGAGCGAGTACTCGCTGTGGACGCGCGACCCGGAGGACGAGGTCCTGCCCACGCTGCGCGAGCTCGGCATCGGCTTCGTGCCGTTCTCGCCGCTGGGCCGCGGCATCCTCACGGGCACGGTCGACTCGACGGACGGGTTCGCCGAGGACGACGTGCGCCGGTCCCACGCCCGGTACGCGGGCGAGGCGTTCGAGCACAACCGCGGGCTGGTCCGCTCGCTCAAGGAGATCGCCGCGGGGCGCGGCGTCACGACGGCGCAGCTCGCCCTCGCGTGGCTCCTCGCCCAGGGCGACGACGTCGTGCCGATCCCCGGGACGAAGCGCCTGGCGTACCTCGAGCAGAACGTCGCGGCGGCGTCGCTCCCGCTGACGCCCGACGAGGTCGCGGCCGTCGGCGCGGCGATCCCGCGCGGCGCGGTCCAGGGCGTGCGGCACCCGCAGCCCGACCTCCTCGCCGGGTGACGGAGCGCCACGACCGGCGGTATAACCCGTGGCTCGGGCCCCGCCGCGGACCTAGACTGGAACGGTCCTGTGGGTCTCCCCGCGCAGAGGTCGGCTCCGATGTCGTGGCTGCTCATGATCTGGTGCGCGACGGCGTGCACGGCCGCCGCCGCGTGGTGGGTGCTGCGCCGCGCCGGCCGCCCGCCGAGCCACGAGGCGTCCGGGCGTCCCGGCCGCCGCCGGCGTCGCACGCCGCCCCCGGACCCGCTCGCGACGCTCGCGCTCCAGCTCCGGCTCAGCGAGCTCGCGGCGGAGATGCGGCGCATCGAGGCCGACCCCGACGTCTACGCGCGCGCCCACCACTACCTCGCGGTCCAGGGCGCCTACGACGCGCTCCTGCGGGAGGCGTGCCGGCTCACGGGCCTCCCCGTGGACGACGCGCCGCTGCGCGCCGGGTTCCGCACCGGCGACGACGAGCGGTTCCGCGAGGAGCTCGAGCTCAGCGCGCGCGGCTGGAGCTGGTGACCGGTCGCCCGCCCACGCGAACGAGGGGCCTGACGGCGTCCGCCGTCGGGCCCCTCGTCGCGTGCGTCGGCGCTCAGAGCGCCGAGTGGTCCCCGATCCGGTGGTACGTGCGGTCGTGGTAGACGAGCGGGGACCGCGTGGCGGTCGCCTCGTGCCGCGCGTCGTCGCCGACGCTCGACGCGAGCGCGCGCAACGACACGAGGTAGGAGTCGCCGACCGGGGTGCGCTGGACCACGCGGCCGCGCACCCAGGAGAGCGCGCCGTCGATCACCGGCTCGCCGGTGGGCAGGCGCGACCAGCCGCCGTCCGCGAACCGGTCGACGCCGCTCGTCGCGAACCGCGCCGAGACGTCGTCCTGGTGGTCGGCCAGGAAGCTCACCGTGAGCGTGCGCGCCGCCGAGACCGCGGGCCACGACGACGACGTCGACGCGAGCGAGAAGGCGAGCAGCGGGGGTGCGGCGGAGACGGAGATGACGGACGTCGCGGTGAACCCGACGAGGCGGCCGTCGTGCTCGAGCGCGATCACCGCGACCCCGGCGGGGTGGCCGCGGAACACGGCCTTGTACTCGTCGAGGGACAGCTGCGGCTCGTCCTGCTCCGCGAGGAGCTCCTCCAGGTGGGTCAGCTCGGCGGTCATCGCGCGGCCCCCGCGAACGCGTCGGCCACGGCGCGGTCGGGCGTGGCGCCCGCACCCGGGTCGGGCGGCGTCACCGCGCGGCGCAGCGCGTCCCCCTCGCGCGCGAGCCACGCGTCGGCGACCGGCCCGAGGTCGGCGAGCCGGTCCTCGGTCACCGCGAACGAGCGCGTCGGCACGACGGCGCCGAGCTCCACGAGGACGGGCCGCAGGTGCACCTCGCCGACGAGCGCGTGCGCGGGGTTGCCGGAGACGACGAGCGGCACGACGACGACGCCGGCGAGCCCGTCGGGGCCGTACAGGTCGAGGAAGGCCTTGAGGAGCCCCGTGTAGGAGGCCTTGTACACCGGCGTCGCGACGACGGCGACGGTCGCGGACGCGAGCCGCTCGCGTGCGGCGTCCGCCGCGGCGTGCTCGGGGCCGAGGATCTCGCCGGCGAGCGACGCGAGGTCGATCGTCTCCACGTCGGGCGCGCCGACGAGCGCGGCGACGCGGCGGGCCAGCGTCTCGGCGGCCGTCAGCGTGCGTGAGCCGGGCCGGGGGTTGCCGGAGACGGCGAGGACCGTCGGGCCGGTGTTCTGGTGGGTCATGTGCACCTCGCAGTAGTCGTCGATCACGCTTGCCGCCGGGCCGTCCTCGCGGGTCACGAGGTCGGTCGCGTGCGGCCTGGTCATCTCCCGGAGCACCCCGCCGTGACTGGGGGTTGCCGGCCAGCGAGCCGGGGCTTGGCGCTGGCGCTCGTGACCTGGGGACGGGTATAGCAAGCGCGCCGAGAAACTGAACCAGACCGGTCAGGTTTCTCAGTGGGTGGACGGATGTGTCGGGCCGTGGGGGGTCATCGAGGGGGTGCCGCGACGCGTCGCCACCTCGCGGACATGAGACGGCGGTACGAGAACTTCTGGCACAGGCGTACCGTCGGAGGCTCCGTCCTAGTCCAGACGAGGAGTGCCCATGGACAGCCGACTGCAGTCCGTCTACGACGAGGTCCTGCGTCGCAACCCCGGCGAGGCCGAGTTCCACCAGGCCGTGCGCGAGGTCTTCGACTCGCTCGGCCCCGTGCTGCGCAAGCACCCGCGCTACGTCGAGGCCGCCGTCCTCGAGCGCGTCTGCGAGCCCGAGCGCCAGATCATCTTCCGGGTCCCGTGGGTGGACGACTCGGGCCGCGTGCAGATCAACCGCGGCTTCCGCGTCGAGTTCAACTCCGCGCTGGGCCCGTACAAGGGCGGCCTGCGGTTCCACCCGTCGGTCTACCTCGGCATCGTGAAGTTCCTCGGGTTCGAGCAGATCTTCAAGAACTCGCTCACCGGCATGCCCATCGGCGGCGGCAAGGGCGGCTCGGACTTCGACCCGCGCGGACGCTCCGACGGCGAGGTCATGCGGTTCTGCCAGTCGTTCATGACCGAGCTGTACCGGCACATCGGCGAGCACACCGACGTCCCCGCGGGCGACATCGGCGTCGGCGGCCGCGAGATCGGCTACCTGTTCGGCCAGTACAAGCGCATCACCAACCGGTACGAGTCCGGCGTCCTTACGGGCAAGGGCATCTCGTGGGGCGGGTCGCTCGTGCGCACCGAGGCCACGGGCTACGGCACGGTGCTGTTCGCGCAGAACATGCTCGCGACGCGCGGGCAGGACCTCGAGGGGCGCCGCGTCGTCGTCTCGGGCTCCGGGAACGTCGCGACCTACGCGACGGCCAAGGCGCAGGAGCTCGGCGCGCACGTCGTCGCGTTCTCCGACTCGTCCGGCTACGTCGTCGACGAGGCCGGTGTCGACCTCGACCTGCTGCGCCAGGTCAAGGAGGTCGAGCGCGGGCGCGTCGCCGACTACGCCGCGCGCCGCCCCGGTGCGCGCGTCGTCACCGACGGCTCGATCTGGGACGTGCCGTGCGACGTCGCGCTGCCGTGCGCGACGCAGAACGAGCTCGACGAGGGCGCCGCCAAGCAGCTCGTGGCGAACGGCGTCGTCGCGGTCGCGGAGGGCGCGAACATGCCCACCACGCCGGCGGCCGTCGCGCTGCTCCAGGACGCGGGCGTGCTGTTCGCGCCGGGCAAGGCGGCCAACGCGGGCGGCGTCGCGACGTCGGCGCTCGAGATGCAGCAGAACGCGTCGCGCGACGCGTGGTCGTTCGAGTACACCGAGGACCGCCTCGCCCAGATCATGGCGGGCATCCACGACCGGTGCGTCGAGACGGCCGACGAGTACGGGGCACCCGGCAACTACGCGCTCGGCGCCAACATCGCCGGCTTCACCAAGGTCGCCGACGCGATCCTCGCGCTCGGCGTGATCTGACCCGACCGCACGACCCGTCGGTGCGCGCGTCGCGCCGACGGGTCCGTCGCGTTCGGCCGCAGCGCCGTGCGCACGGCCGGGCCCCGCGGCCGGGCGGGTCGTCTACCCTGGCCGACGGCCGCCGTCGTGACCTGTCCCGACGTACCGGCCCCGGACCGGACGACGGGAGACCCCAGTGACGACCACCGACCCCGCGGGCAGCGCGCCGCACGCGCGCCGCGAGACCGCGCTCGAGCTCGCCGTGCAGGACGCGGAGGGCGTCCGCGTCGCGGCCTCCGTCGGCGCCCGGCGCGTCGAGCTGTGCGTCGCCCTCGGGGCGACCGGTGGCCTCACCCCGAGCACCGGGCTCGTCGAGGCCGCCGTCGCGGCGGCACGCGCGGCGGCCGGTCCGGGAGAGACGCCCGTGGAGGTGCACGTGCTCGTGCGGCACCGGCCCGGGGGCTTCGTCCTGTCTGCCGACGACCTCGACGTCCAGGTCCGCGACGTCCGCGCCGCGGTCGCGGCGGGCGCGCACGGCGTCGTCGTGGGCGCGCTCACGCCGGACGGCGTGGTCGACGCCGCGGCGGTCCGAGCGCTCGTCGACGCCGCTGACGGGCGGGAGGTGACGTTCCACCGCGCGGTGGACGTCGTGGCCGACCCCCTCGCCGCGCTGGACGTGCTCGCCGGGGCCGGGGTGGGGCGCGTCCTCACGTCGGGCGGCGCGCCGCGCAGTATCGACGGGGTCGAGCGGCTGCGCGCCATGGCGACGCACGCGCGCGAGGTGCTCGGCGGGCGCGTCCAGGTCATGGCGGGCGGGGGAGTGCGACCGCAGGACGTCGGCGCGCTCGTCGCCGCGGGGGTCGACGCGGTGCACCTGTCCGCCAAGCGGGTCGTCGCGGACGACGCCGGCCCCGGGGGCGGTGGCGACGCGGGCTACGAGGTGACCGACCGCGAGGTCGCGGCGGCGGCCCGGTCAGCGCTCGACGCCGCGCGCTGACGCCCGGCCTCCACCCTCCGGGCGCCGTCGCCGACGGCCCTCCCTGACGCTCCCGGCCGGTCCCGCTCGCGCGGGGCCGGCCGTCGTCGTGCCGGGCGGAGCCGTCGGATGTCTCAGTTAGGTAACTTTCCTGTTGTATTCGGGAGAGCGCGCTCGCGAATTAGTTAGTGTTCCTGCCACACGCCCCAGGGCGCCACGACGAACGACGCGAGGACGCGTCGTCCATGCGAAAGGACCGATGATGATTCGAAGCACGGCGCGCAAGCGCCTGCTCACGGCGGTTGCGCTCGTGACCGGCGTGACCCTCATGGCGGCGGGCTGCTCCGGCTCGGGCAACGGGGAGAGCGAGCAAGGCGCGAGCGAGGGCCGCACGCTCAACGTGTGGGCCGGGACGCAGACGCCCATCGTCGCGAACTTCAACCCGTACTCGCCGAACCCCCTGCACGCCGCCAACGGCGCGATCTACGAGCCGCTCTTCTACTACAACAAGGCCCAGGCGGGCCCGCCCGAGCCGCGCCTCGGCGAGTCGTTCGAGTGGTCCGAGGACGGCACGGAGCTCACCGTGAAGCTCCGCGAGGGCGTCACCTGGACCGACGGCGAGGCGTTCGACGCCGAGGACGTCGTCTTCTCCCAGACGAACGAGGCCGCGAAGCGCGACTTCGTCGTCTCGGTCGAGGCGCTCGACACGCACACCGTGAAGTGGGTCTTCGACTCGCCGCAGTTCACGTCGGAGGTCCAGCTCCTCGGGACGTCGCTCGTCGTGCCCGAGCACATCTGGTCCCAGGTCGACGACCTCGTGACGTTCGCGAACGAGGACCCGGTCGGCACCGGTCCGTACAAGGCCGACGCGGTCACCGAGGCGGCGTACACCGTCGTCGCGAACGAGGACTACTGGGCCGGCGCCCCGAAGGTCAAGAAGGTCCGCTACCTCGGCATCGACGCCAACCAGAGCGCCGAGGACCTCATGACCACGGGCAAGGTCGACTGGACCGCGATGTTCGTGGCCGACCCGGAGCGGATCACCGCCGACGGCCGCCTGTCGATGATCAACACGCCGCAGGACCCGACGACGATCTACACGTGCGTCTCGGTCGACCTCGGCTGCACCGGTCCGCAGACCGACGTCGCCGTGCGCCAGGCGATCAACCTCGCGATGAACCGCCAGGAGATCAACGACAAGGCGTTCGCCGGACTCGCCGCGACCGCGTCCCCGACGTTCGCGCTGCTCGGCCGCGACGACCGCTGGATCTCGCCCGACGTCGAGGAGAAGAGCCCGCAGACGCCCGACGCGGCCGCGGCCGCGCAGGTCCTCGAGGACGCCGGGTACACGAAGGGCGCCGACGGCATCTACGAGAAGGACGGCCAGAAGGTCGAGCTGACCCTCATCACGGTCGACGGCTGGAACGACTACAACGCCGTGGGCGACCTGCTCGTCGAGCAGGCCAAGGCGGCGGGCATCTCGATCGTCCACAACAAGGTCACGCAGCAGGAGATGTCCGACGCGCGCGTCGCGGGCACCTACCAGCTCATGGTCGGCGGCATCACCGGGCCCTCGCTCGACGACCCGTTCAGCATCTACCGCCAGTGGATGACGACGGACTACACGCGACCGGTCGGCGAGGTCATGGAGTCGGGCCTCTTCAACTACGTGCGCTACACCAACCCGACGGTCGACGCCGCGGTCGAGGCGGCCGCCTCGACGAACGACGAGGACGTGAAGAAGGAGCAGTACGCGATCATCCAGCAGGAGATCGTGCGCGACCTGCCCTACATCCCGGTCGTCGTGAACGCGTCGCAGACGTTCATGGACACCCAGGACTTCACGGGCTGGCCGACGCAGGACGACCTCTACGCGTTCCCGCCGTCGTGGAGCACCGTCTCGCTCGGAGTCGTGCTCTCGAAGCTCGAGCCCGCGAGCTGATGTCCGCGCGCCGAGGAGGAGGACCGAGGAACGAGGGACACGCATCATGAGGTACTACGTCCGGCGGATCACGTTCTACGTGATCACCCTCTGGGCAGCGGTCTCGCTGAACTTCCTCATCCCGAAGCTCATGCCGGGTGACCCCAAGCAGATCTTCATCGACAAGTTCCTGCGCAAGGGCGGCGAGCTGACGCCCCAGATGCAGAACAGCATCGACCTCCTCTTCGGCGCGGACGGGGACGCCGGCCTCTGGGACCAGTACGTGTCCTACTGGGGGCGTCTCTTCTCGGGAGACCTCGGGATCTCCATCACCTACTACCCCCAGCCCGTCACCGAGCTGATCGGCCAGGCGCTGCCCTGGACCGTGGGCCTCGTGGGGCTCGCGACGATCATCTCGTTCGCGCTCGGCGTCGGGCTGGGGGCGTGGGCGGGCTGGAAGCGCGGCACGTGGGTGGACAGCATCATCCCCGCGTCCACGCTGCTCCAGGCCGTCCCGTACTTCTGGCTCGCGCTCATCCTCGTGTCGGTGTTCTCGGTCTCGACGGGGTGGTTCCCGCGGATCGGCAGCTACGACATCTTCGGCTTCGACAACGGGCCGGAGTGGTCGTGGGCGTTCGTGGGCAGCGTGATCTACCACGGGTTCCTGCCCGCGCTGACGATCGTGCTGTCGTCCGTCGGCGGCTGGCTGCTCGGGATGCGCAACATGATGGTCTCCACGCTGTCCGAGGACTACGTGACGACGGCCGAGGCCAAGGGCCTGCGCCGGATGCGCGTGGCCCTCACCTACGCGACGCGCAACGCGGCCCTCCCGTCGTTCGCCGGGTTCGGCGTCGCGCTCGGGTTCGTGGTCGCGGGCTCGGTCGTCATGGAGCAGGTGTTCAGCTACCCGGGCCTGGGCAAGCTCCTGTTCAACGCGGTCCAGGCGAGCGACTTCGCGCTCATGCAGGGGACGTTCCTCGTGATCACGCTCGCCGTGCTCGCCGCGAACTTCCTCATGGACCTCATCTACGGATTCATCGACCCGAGGACGCGCAACCATGGCTGACGACACCCGCGAGGCCGAGCTCGTCACCCCCGCGGCGGACGCGGCACCGGCCGCCACCGTCGTCGTCGACGGCATCGCCCCGCCCGACACGACGCCCGGCGTCGTGCCCGACGTCCCGCCCGGCCAGGACCAGGGCGTCCCGCCCGTCCCGGCGCGACGCGGGCTGCGGGCCCTGCTCCCGCGGCGGTCCGGCAAGCTCACCGCCGGCATCGTGCTCGTCGTCGCGATCCTGCTGTTCACGTTCGTCGCGCCGTTCTTCACGCAGGACCCGCGCGCGACCGCGAACGAGCGGTTCCTGCCGCCGAGCGCCGAGCACCTGCTCGGCACGAACCACATCGGGAACGACATCTTCGCCCAGGTGGCCTACGGCGGGCAGGGGTCGCTCATGGTCGGCCTCGTCGCCGGCGCGATCGCGCTCGTTCTGTCGATCGTGTTCGGCATCGTCGCCGGGTACCGGGGCCGGTTCACCGACGAGGCGCTCTCGCTCGTCACGAACATCATGCTCGTCATCCCCGGACTGCCGCTGATCATCGTCATCTCGGCCTACCTGCAGACGCGCTCGCTCCTCGTCGTGGCCGTGATCCTCGGCCTGACGGCGTGGCCGGGGGCGGCGATCGTCCTGCGCATGCAGGCCAAGTCGCTGCGCTCGCGCGACTACGTCTCCGCCGCGCGCGTCGCGGGGGAGAGGACGCCGCGGATCATCCTCGTGGAGATCTTCCCCAACCTGCTCCCGCTGCTCACGGCGCAGTTCCTCGGGGCGGTGCTCCTCGCGATCCTCGCCGAGGCGGGCCTGTCCTTCCTCGGGCTCGGCCCCTCGGGGTCGATCACGTGGGGCACGATCCTCAACCAGGCGAGCGCCAACAACGCCCTGAGCCTCGGCCTGTGGTGGTGGTTCGTGCCGCCGGGCCTGCTCATCGCGCTGTTCGGGTGCGGCCTCGCGCTCGTGAACTTCAGCCTCGACGAGATCATCAACCCCCGGCTGCGTCTGGGCCCGGCCGCCGTCAAGAGCGTGCGCAAGGCGCGCAAGGCCGGCGTCGGGGCCGGCGACGACCCGAAGGAGACGGTGGCCGCATGACCGCCACGACCACGACTGCCGAGCCGCTGAGCAGCGACCGGCACGCGGCCTACCTCGTCGGCAAGGAGCCGGTCCTCACCGCGCGCCACGTCTCGATCGACTACGAGGTCGAACCGGTCGTCCACGCCGTCAAGGACGTGTCGCTCACGCTGCACCGCGGCGAGATCCTCGGCCTCGCGGGCGAGTCGGGCTGCGGCAAGACGACGCTCGCGTACGGGCTCAACCGGCTCCTCAAGCCCCCGGCGCTGCTCACGAGCGGGACCGTGACGTTCCACGACCAGGACGGACCCGACGTGGACGTCGTGGCCCTCACGGGCGACGCGTTGCGCGCGTTCCGGTGGGACAAGGTCTCGATGGTCTTCCAGGGGGCGATGAACTCGCTCAACCCCGTCATCAGCGTGCGCGACCAGCTCGGCGACGTGCTCAAGACGCACCGTCCCGGGATGTCGCGCGCGGAGCGGGCGAGCCGGTCGGCGGAGCTGCTCGAGCTCGTCGGCGTGGACCCGCTGCGTCTCGACAGCTACGCGCACGAGCTCTCGGGCGGCATGCGCCAGCGCGTCATGATCGCCATGGCGCTCGCGCTCGACCCGCAGGTCATGATCATGGACGAGCCGACGACGGCGCTCGACGTCGTCGTGCAGCGCGGGATCCTGCGCGAGATCATGCGCCTGCGCGAGCAGCTCGGGTTCGCGGTCGTGTTCATCACGCACGACCTCCCGCTGCTCCTGGAGATCAGCGACCGGATCGCGGTGATGCTGCGCGGCGAGATCGTCGAGATCGACACGGCGGAGGCGGTCTACGAGGCGGCCCAGCACCCGTACACGCGACGCCTGCTCGGCTCGTTCCCGAGCCTCACGGGCGACCGGGGGGCGTTCGTCCGCACGGGCGAGGGCACCGGAGAGAGCCAGGAAGGTCCCCACGCATGAGCACCCTCGAGGTCCGCAACCTGGTCAAGGACTTCACGATCCGCAAGGGTCTGCGCCGCACACGCCTGCGCGCGGTGAACGACGTGTCCTTCACGCTCGAGCCGGGGAGGACGATCGCGGTCGTCGGCGAGTCCGGCTCCGGGAAGTCGACGGTCGCGCGCATGATCGCGCAGCTCGAGACGCCGACGTCGGGCGAGATCCTGCTCGACGGCACGCCCTCGGCGACCCGCGGGCGGGGGCTCGACGCCTACCGCCACGACGTGCAGATGGTGTTCCAGGACCCGTTCGCGTCGCTCAACCCGTTCCACACGGTGGGTCACCACCTGGAGCGGCCGCTGCGCCTGCACCAGGTCGCGCGCGGGCGCGAGGCGCTCGACGCGCGCATCCACGAGCTGCTGGAGCGCGTGAACCTCACGCCCGCGCCGGTCTTCGCCGCGAAGCAGCCGCACGAGATGTCCGGCGGGCAGCGCCAGCGCGTCGCGATCGCGCGCGCCCTCGCCCCGGGGGCGCGGTTCCTCGTCGCCGACGAGCCCGTCTCGATGCTCGACGTCTCGATCCGCCTCGGTGTGCTCAACCTGCTCGCGCGCTTGCAGCGCGAGGAGAACCTCGGGGTCCTCTACATCACGCACGACCTCGCGACCGCGCGCCACTTCAGCGACGAGATCCTCGTGATGTTCCGCGGGAACGTCGTCGAGCGCGGGCCGTCGGACCAGGTGATCCTCGACCCGCAGCACGAGTACACCAAGCTCCTCCTGAGCGCCGCCCCGGAGCCCGCGAACCACGGCCGGCTCCGCGAGGAGGTGCGCCGCGAGCTCGCGGCCGCGGGGGCGGGCGAGCCCGCCGACCGCGACCGGTTCGGGACGCGCGGCCTCTGATCCCGGCGCACCCGTCCCCCGCGGCGGGTGCGGCCCGACGGACGCGCGCGCCGGTGGTGGCGTGCGCCCGGCGCGCGGGCCAGGTCTGTCGGACGCCCTGGCCCGCGCGCACCCTCCGCCGCCCGCGGTCCTCCCACGGGCCCGCGGTCCCGGGGGTCGGTAGGGTCGGGCTCGTGCCCACGCGTCAGCTGCGCCTCGTGCGACCTGCCGAGACCCCCGCCCCGAGCCCCGCCGTCGCGATCGCCGAGGCGCTGGACGCGCTGCGGCGCGAGATGGAGGTCCCCGAGGACTTCCGCGCCGACGTGCTCGCCGAGGCCGAGGCCGCCGTGCGCGCGGACCGCGCGGTCGTCGGGGACGGGCGTGTCGACCTGCGGGACGTCCCGTTCGTGACGATCGACCCGCCCGGGTCGATGGACCTCGACCAGGCGCTCCACCTCAAGCGGGCGGCGCACGACCCCGGCGCGCCCGAGGGCGCGGCGTACGTCGTGCACTACGCGATCGCCGACGTGGGCGCGTTCGTCGAGCCCGGCGGGGCGATCGACGCCGAGGTGCACGTGCGCGGCACGACGCTCTACGCACCGGACGCGCGCACCCCGCTGCACCCGCCCGTGCTCTCGGAGGGCGCGGCGAGCCTCCTGCCGGACGAGGACCGCCCGGCGGCGGCGTGGCGCGTCGTCCTCGACGCCCGCGGCGAGATCCTCGACGCGACGGTGCGCCGCGCGGTGGTGCGCTCCACGGCCCGGCTGACCTACGACGAGGCGCAGGCGCGGGTCGACGCCGGCGACCCCGCCGACGCGCTGCTCCTGCTCCGCGAGGTCGGCGAGCTGCGGCTCGCGCTCGAGCGCGACCGCGGCGGCGTGTCGCTCGAGGTCCCGGAGCAGGAGATCGTCGCGCACGACGACGGCACGTTCGGGCTCGAGTTCCGCTCCACGCTGCCCGCGGAGGCGTGGAACGCCCAGATCTCGCTCCTCACCGGGATCGCCGCGGCGCGCCTCATGCGCGCGGGCGGGGTCGGCGTCTTCCGCGCGCTGCCCGAGGCCGACCCGCGCGACCTCGCGCGCCTGCGCCGCACGGCCCGCGCCCTCGGCATCGACTGGCCGCGCGAGACGTCGTACGCGGAGCTCGTGCCGACGCTCGACTCGGGCGTCCCGCGGCACGCCGCGTTCCTCAACGAGGCGACGTCGCTCTTCCGCGGCGCGTCGTACGAGGCGTTCGGCGGGACGGGCCAGGAGCCGGGCGTGCCCGACGACGCGGCGCACGCCGCGATCGGCGCCGAGTACGCGCACGTCACCGCGCCGCTGCGCCGGCTCGTGGACCGCTACGGCACCGAGGTGTGCCTCGCGCTGTGCGCGGGCGAGCAGGTGCCGCGATGGGTGCTCGACGCGCTGCCGGGGCTGCCGCGCACGATGGCCCGGACGGGCCAGCGCGCGGGCTCGTACGAGCGCGCGATCGTCGACGTCGTGGAGGCGGCGCTCCTCGCGGGGCGTGAGGGTGAGGAGTTCGACGGCGTCGTCGTCGACGTCGAGGACGACCGCGAGCGTGCCCGGCGCGTCGAGCGCGAGGGCGGGGACGCGGGTGCCGTGCAGCGCGGCCAGGTGGTGCTGACCGACCCCGCGGTCCGGGCCCCGGTCGAGGGCGTGGACCTGCCGCTGGGCGACCCGGTCCGTGCGACGCTGAGCGAGGCGTCGGTGCCGGGGCGCCGGGTGCTCTTCACGGTCGGCGGCCGGTCGTAGCCTGTCCCCGTGAGCGCTCGACGACGTACCGACCCGGCCGCGGGCCGCCTCGCCCTCGCCGCGTGGCGCGAGGACCGGGCGGACCGCAAGGCCGTCACGACGGCGGTCCGGTTCACCCTGGAGGAGCTCGCGGACGTCGCGCCGGGGCACGCCGTCGAGGTGCGCGTCCCGCCGGCGGGCGCCGTCCAGGCGGTCGAGGGTCCGCGCCACACGCGCGGGACGCCCCCGAACGTCGTGGAGACGGACCCCCAGACGTGGCTGGCCCTGGTGACGGGGACGCTCGCGTGGGCCGACGCCGTCGCGGACGGCCGCGTCCAGGCGTCGGGCGAGCGCTCCGACCTGTCCTGGCTGCTCCCGCTGCAGGCCGCGCGGCTGCGCTGACGGACCCGCGCGCGACGGTGCCGCGCGTGCGTGTTACTGGTCCGTAACGTTCTCGCCGCCAGGTCTGGCGGACCGGGGTACGGAGGGCTAGCGTCCGTGGATGACCGGCCGCCGCTCGCGCGGACGCCCGCGGCACGACGACGTGCGGCGACGTTCTCGTGGCGGTGACACGGCAGCAACCGCCCGTTCACCGACGTGCGGTGCGATGTCCCGCGGAGGCAGGGCGTCGCGCCGTCCGGTGCGTGGACGAGCGCGGCTGCTGCCCGGCCGTCCGCACGAGATGAAGGAGTCAGCGTGACCGACCACCAGCACCTGCGGCGACGGAGGGTGGTGGCGAGCACGTTGACCGTGGCGCTCGCCGTGCCCTTCTCCGTCGCGGCCGCCACCGCCGCGAGCGCGGCTCCCGACGGGTCGGGCCTCGTCATCAACGAGGCCTACCTGAGCGGTGGCAGCGCGAACGCCCCCTACACCCACAAGTTCGTCGAGCTGTACAACCCCACGCAGTCGGCGATCGACCTCTCCGGCATGTCCCTGCAGTACCGCTCGGCGACGGGCACCGGAGCCTTCACGGGCGTCACCCCGCTCAGCGGCACGGTCGCCCCCGGCGGCTACTTCCTCGTGCAGGGCGGGTCCAACGGGTCGAACGGGGCGGCGCTGCCGACGCCCGACGCGACGGGCAGCCTCAACCCCTCGGGCACGACGGGCACGATCGCGCTCGTGAGCTCCACCACGGCGGTCACGCTCCCGGCGGGGGACGCCGCCGGCGCGGCGAACGTCGTCGACCTCGTCGGGTACGGGACCTCGAACACGTTCGAGACCGCGGTGGGCCCCGCGCCGTCCGGCAACACGGTGCCCGCCTCGATCAACCGGACCGGGTTCGCGGACACGGACGACAACAGCAAGGACTTCTCCCTCTCGAGCACCGTCACGCCCCAGAACAGCGGGCAGGGCGGGGGCCCCGGCCCGGAGCCGGGCGAGGTCGTGCCGATCGCGGAGATCCAGGGCACGGGCGCGACGAGCCCGTTCGTGGGCCAGACGGTGACGACGCGCGGCGTCGTGACCGCGACGTACCCCACCGGCGGCTACGACGGCTTCTACCTGCAGACCGAGGGCACGGGCGGCGACCTCGACGCCTCGCACACGGCGTCGGACGCGATCTTCGTCTACTCCCAGGCCGGCGCGGCCGCCGTGGAGATCGGCGACCACGTCGAGGTGACGGGCGCCGTCTCCGAGTACTTCACGCTGACGCAGATCACGCCCGCCGCGGGCGGGTGGACGGTCCTCGACGAGCCCGCCGAGGAGGTCAAGCCGGCGAACGTCGCGTTCCCCGCGACCGACGCGGCGCGCGAGGTGCTCGAGGGGATGCTCGTGGCACCCGCGGGCGAGTACGTGATCGCGGACAACTACGACACGAACTACTACGGGTCGTTCCTCCTCGCGGCCGGGACGGAACCGTTCCTCCAGCCGACGTCGGCCGGGCGGCCGGGCAGCGCCGAGGCCGCCGCGGCGGTCGCGGACCGCGCGGCCCGCGGCGTCATGCTCGACGACGGCGCGACGACGAACTTCAACAACGCCGCCAACAAGGGCATCCCGCTCCCGTACCTGACGGGCGGGGCCCCGGCGCGCGTCGGCGCGGGCGTGGACTTCACGACGCCCGTGATCCTCGACTACCGGTACGACGCGTGGACGTTCCAGCCGCTCACCCACCTCACCGCGGGTGACTCGGGCAACGCGGCCTCCGTGCAGCCGGCGACGTTCGAGAACACGCGCGAGGACGCGCCCGTCGAGGTCGGCGGCGACCTCTCCGTCGCGACGTTCAACGTGCTCAACTACTTCACGACGACGGGTGACCAGCTCACGGGCTGCACGTACTACACCGACCGTGCGGGCAACCCGATCACGGTCAACCGCGGCTGCGACGCGCGCGGCGCGTCGAACGCCGAGAACCTCGAGCGCCAGGAGACGAAGATCGTCGCGGCGATCGACGCGCTCGACGCCGACGTGGTGGCGCTCATGGAGATCGAGAACTCGACGCCGTTCGGCAAGGACCGCGACCAGGCGCTCTCCGACCTGGTCGACGCGCTCAACGAGGCGGCGGGCGCCGACGAGTGGGCCTTCGTGCCCTCGCCGTCCGCGCTGCCCGACGACGAGGACGTCATCCGTCTCGCGTACATCTACCAGGTGGACGCGGCGGAGCCGGTCGGCGAGTCGCAGATCCTGCTCGACGACCCGGCGTTCGTCAACGCGCGCGAGCCGCTCGCGCAGGTGTTCCAGCCGGTCGGCGGCATCACCGAGGGCGACGACGCGGGCACCGACGACGTGCTCGTCGTCGCGAACCACTTCAAGTCGAAGGGCTCCGGCACGGCCGTGCTGCCCGGCGACGAGGACTCGGGCGACGGCCAGGGCGCGTTCAACGCGTCGCGCGTCGCGCAGGCGACGGCCCTCGTGGGCTTCGCGGAGGACGTCGCCGCGGACGCGGGCACGGACAAGGTCCTGCTCGCGGGCGACTTCAACTCCTACTCGCAGGAGGACCCGCTGGAGGTCCTCAAGGACGCCGGGTACGTCGACCTGGGCGACACGACGGGTGAGCAGACCTACCTGTTCGACGGGTACGTCGGGTCGCTCGACCACGTGTTCGCCTCGCCGGCCGCGGCCGCGGCCGTGACGGGCACCGACGTGTGGAACATCAACTCGGTCGAGCCCATCGCGAACGAGTACAGCCGGTACAACTACAACGCGTCGATCCTCTACGACACGACGCCGTTCCGGTCGTCCGACCACGACCCGGTCCTCGTGGGCCTCGACCTCGCCGGCGGCACCGAGCCGGGCGAGACGCAGCTCGACCTGCTGGCGATCAACGACTTCCACGGTCGCATCGACGCCAACACCGTGAAGTTCGCGGGCACGATCGAGCAGCTGCGCGCGGTGAACCCGGACGGGACGGCCTTCGTCTCGGCGGGCGACAACATCGGCGCGTCGCTGTTCGCGTCGGCGCTCCAGCAGGACCAGCCGACGATCGACGTGCTCAACGCGCTCGACCTCGAGGCGTCGGCCGTCGGGAACCACGAGTTCGACCAGGGCTTCGCGGACCTCACGGGCCGGGTGACCGACGAGGCGAACTGGGCCTACCTCGGCGCGAACGTCTACGACAAGGGCACCACGAACCCGGCCCTGCCGGAGTACCAGGTGGTCGAGGTCGGCGGTCTCGACGTCGGCTTCGTCGGCGTCGTCACCGAGGAGACCCCGACGCTCGTCACGCCGTCGGGCATCGCGGACCTCGACTTCGGGGACCCGGTCGAGGCGCTCAACCGCGTCACCGACCAGCTCCTGGACGGCGACCCGGCGAACGGCGAGGCGGACCTCGTCGTGGGCCTCGTCCACGAGGGCGCGTCCGCGGGCACGCCCGACGGCGCGACGCTCGAGGAGGAGGTCGCCGCGGGCGGCGCCTTCGCGGACATCGTCACGGAGACCGACGCGCGCGTCGCGGCGATCTTCACGGGTCACACGCACAAGCAGTACGCGTGGGACGCGCCCGTCCCGGGCGTCCCGGGCAAGACCCGGCCGATCGTCCAGACCGGCAACTACGGCGAGTTCGTCGGCCACGTGTCGCTCACCGTGGACACCGCGACCCACGAGGTCACGGCGTACACCGCGGAGAACGTCGCGCGCACGACGACGGACGACGCGACGCTCGTCGCGACGTACCCGCGCGTCGCGGAGGTCAAGACGATCGTGGACGCCGCGCTCGCCGAGGCCGAGATCATCGGCGCGCAGCCCGTCGGCTCGGTCACGGCCGACATCACGACGGCGTACGCGGGCGGGTCGTACACGGGCCCGGGCGGGACGTACGTGGGCTCCGGCCCGCTGCCGAGCACCGGCCGTGACGACCGTGCGTCCGAGTCGACCCTCGGCAACCTCGTCGCCGACTCGCTCCTCGCCACGCTCGCCGACCCGGCGCGCGGCGGTGCGGACATCGGCGTCGTCAACCCGGGCGGGCTCCGCAACGAGCTCTTCTTCGACGGCGACGGCGTCATCACGTACGCCGAGGCCAACGCGGTCCTGCCGTTCGTCAACAACCTGTGGACCGTGACCCTCACGGGCGCGCAGGTCGTCGAGATGCTCGAGCAGCAGTGGCAGACGGACGAGGACGGCGAGCGCCCGACCCGCCCCTACCTCGCCCTGGGCCTCTCGGACAACGTGTCGTGGACGGCCTCGACGGCCGACCCGAACGCGACGCCGGGGGACAACGTCTCGTCGGTGACGATCAACGGCGAGCCGATCGACCTCGACGCCGAGTACCGCGTCGCGACGTTCTCGTTCCTCGCGACCGGCGGCGACAACTTCCGCGTGTTCACCGAGGGCACGGACCCGCGCGACTCCGGTCTGGTCGACCGCGACGCGTGGATCGCGTACCTGCAGACGAGCTCGCCGGTGTCGCCGTCGTTCGACCGCTCGCGCGTGGTCGTGGACGAGCTGCCCGGCACCGTCACCGCGGGGTCGGACGTGACCGTCGAGCTCTCGGCGCTCGACCTCACGTCCCTCGGCTCGCCGCGCAACACGTCCGTCGACGGCTACCTCGTGCCGGCGGACGGCGAGTTCGACCCGGCCGACCCGGGCACCCCGGCGGGCACCGCGACGGTGACCGCGGGTGCCGCGACGCTCACGGTGCCGGTCCCGGCCGACGCCGCGGCGGGCGAGTACGACCTCTGGGTGGTCGCGGAGCCGAGCGGCACGACCGCCCGGATCCCGGTCACGGTCGAGGCCGGCGCGGCCGAGGGCGCGGTGCTGACCGACGTGGTCGTGAGCCCGCGCTGCATGGCGGGCAAGGTCTATCTCGCGGTCAAGGCGGTCAACGGGGACGACGTCCCGGTCGACGTCGTGCTCAGCACGCCGTACGGGGAGCGCACCTTCACGGGCGTCGCCCCCGGTGCGGCGGCGTACCAGTCCTTCGCGTCGCGCGCGACGTCCGTCCCGGCGGGCTCGGTGACCGTCACCGGGTCGTTCGCGGACGGCACCGGGGTGCGCGAGTACCCGGTCGCGTTCGACGCGTTCTCGTGCGGGTGATCCCGCGCTGATCACGAGGAGGTGAGACCGCGGCCCGGGTTCCGTCCGACGGACCCGGGCCGCGGTGCGTCCGGGCTCCTCCCGTACCGGCCGCACCCAGGCGCCCGGGCAGAGGGTCCCCAGGTTCCCCAGGTAGGGTCGTGGTCGTGAGCCCCGAGCAGTCCTCCGCACCTGACGGCGCGGCACCCGACCCCTCCGCAGCCCCGGACGCGGGCGCGCCCGCCGCGCTGCCCGCGCAGCCCACCGCCGCCGACGCCGCCCGGGCAGAGCCGGACGAGACGCCGACCGACGGGGCGTCGGACGACGCGACCACGGCTGCCGGCAGCACGGCCGGCGAGGTCGAGATCGAGAGCGTCGTGGACCCGACGACGGTGCGCCGTGCGCCGCGCTACCGCGCGTTCTTCACGGTGGGCGTCGTGCTCGGCACCGTGCTCGGGCTGGGCCTCGGCGGCGCGTGGCTCCAGTCGCCGGCCGCGGCGCCGGTCTTCAAGCCCGGTGTCTACTTCACGGTCATCGTCGTCACGTGCGCCGCGCTCGGCGCGGGGGTCGCGGGCGTGTGGGCCGTCGTCGCGGACCGGCGCAGCCTGCGCGGGCGGCGCTGACCCGACCCACCTCCGGGCACCGGCGGCGGTGACGCGCCGTCAGCCCGTCGCGTCGCCGACGTGCCACCGCGCACGCACGCGGGCACGACGCCGCGCCGAGCGGCCCACGTCGTCGACGAGCACGGCGGCGGCCGCGACCGCGGCCACGAGGAGGACCACGCCGACCGGTCCGTAGGGCGCGCCCGGGGCCACGAGCGCGACGCCCTCGCCCCGCACGCCGGCGAGCACGGACGGGGCGACGAGCCCGGTCACGGCGAGGACCCCGATCGCGCCCGCCGCGCCCCCGGACCACGGGGACAGCAGCTCCCGCACGACGTCGTCGGCGGGCGGCGGCCCCGGGTCGGGGGAGCGCAGGCGCGCGAGCGCCTCCCGGCGCTGCCGGGCCCGCCGCCGGTTCGGCAGGACGAACCACAGCGCCCCGGCGAGCAGCGCCGCGCCCAGGAGCGCGCCGCCCGCGCCCACGAGCACGTCGATCGCCGTCTCGCCCACGGGCCCGTAGTGCGCGTCGGGTCCGCGCCGGCGCGGGTGCCGCATCGTCACGCCGACGAGGAACAGCACGAACCCCACGCCGCCCGCGACGCCGAGCGCGGTCGTCACGCGGTCGCGGCGTCGCACGGACGAGCCGCTCCGGACCTCGCGCCGGGCCTCCGCCGCCGGGGCGGTCCGGGGGAGCGCGGCACGACGGCGGCGCTCGGCGGCCTCGGCGGCGCGCACCTCGTTCGGCCCCCAGGTCGAGCGCACCGCGTCGCGCGCCGCGGTCCAGCGAGAGCGCAGCGCCCGGAGCGCGACGAGGCCGACGACCGCCGCTGCCCCCACCACGGCGGACACGACGACCGTGGGTGCGCGCTCGGCGTCGCCGGGGCCCATCGCGAGCGGCGCGACGACGGCGCCCGCGACGACCGCGACGGCGAGGACCGTCCAGGCCAGCCCGGCGACCGCGCCCGGAGGGTTCGACCCCGCCACGCGCCGCCGGAGCGGCAGCGGCGGGACGTCGGTGCGCGGGCGGTCCGCGGCGGTGAGCGCGCTCGCCACGGCGAGGGTCGTGGCCGCCCGCAGCGGCACGACGGCCAGCACGGCGACGAGCAGCGTCAGGACCCACCAGCCGACCGTCGTGCGCACGGCCTCGTCGGCCTCGTGCTCCCACGACGGCAGGACCTCCGCCCCGACGAGCGCGGCCCCGAGGAGGAGCAGGAACCCGGCGACGGCGCCCGCGAGGAGCGCTCCGCTCGCGGTCGCGAGCCCGTCGCACACCGCCAGGCGCGTGCCGGGCACGAGCTCGACGAAGCGGTAGGCGTCGCGCTCGCGCCGGTGCCGCGCCCGGCCGTCGCGGTCGCGGGGCGGGCGGTCGACGCGCGGGGGAGGCACGGGGGCAGGATAGGCGAGCGCGACGTCGCCCGAGGGTCAGGCCGGGGCGGCCGCCGCGACGGGCTCGGCCGCGGGGGCCGTCGGCGCGCCCTGGGCAGGCGCGAGCCGCACGGCCACGCCCGCCGCGAGCCCGAGCGTGCGCGCCTCCGCGCGGGTCACGACGACGGACACGACCTCGTCGCCCGCGCTCACCTCGGCGCGCACCTCGAAGCCGACGCGCGTCGTGCGCGTCACGACCCCGGTCACGGGGCCACCCCGACGCGGCGGGGCGTCGTCGGGCGCCGGGACGCCAGGCAGGACCTCGACGTGCACGTCGTGCGGGCGCACGAGGACGCCGCCGAGCCGCGTGACCGGGCCGAGGAAGCCCATGACGAAGTCGTTCGCGGGACGGTCGTAGAGGTCGTCGGGCGTGCCGACCTGCTCGATGCGGCCCTCGTTGACGACGACGATCTCGTCCGCGACCTCGAGCGCCTCCTCCTGGTCGTGCGTGACGAAGACGGTCGTCACGGGGATCTCGTCGTGCAGGCGGCGCAGCCAGTCGCGCAGCTCCTTGCGGACCTTGGCGTCGAGCGCGCCGAACGGCTCGTCGAGCAGCAGCACGCTCGGGCGGATCGCGAGGGCGCGCGCGAGCGCCATGCGCTGGCGCTGGCCGCCCGAGAGCTGGGACGGCAGCCGGTGGGCGAAGCTCTCGAGGTGCACGAGCCGCAGGAGCTCGTCCACGCGCTCGGCGATCTCGGCCTTCGGCGTGCGCCGGATCTCGAGGCCGAACGCGACGTTGCGCGCGACGCTCAGGTGCTTGAACGCCGCGTAGTGCTGGAACACGAAGCCCACGTTGCGGCGTCGTGCGGGCAGGTTCGTCGCGTCACGACCCTCGATCTCGATCGCGCCGGAGTCGGGCACCTCGAGCCCGGCGACGACGCGCAGGAGCGTCGACTTGCCGCCCCCGCTCGGGCCGAGCAGCGCCGTGAGGCGGCCGGTCGGGACGGACACGGAGACGTCGTCGAGCGCGACGAAGTCGCCGAAGGTCTTGCGGACGTTGCGGATCTCGATGCTCATGCGTCGGCCTCCGAGGGGGTGGCGGGGCGGGTGGCAGGACGGGCCGGGCGGCGGGCCGGGGCGGCGTCGGACCGCAGGAGGGTGACCGCGACGATGCACGCGACGGACACGGACGCGAGGAGGAACGCGACGGCGTACGCCGTGCCCTGCTCGAAGTCCTGGTAGCGCTGCTCGACGAGGAGCGTCGAGGTCTGGGTGCGGCCCTCGAAGTTGCCGGACACCACCTTGACGGCGCCGAACTCGCCGAGCGCCCGCGCGAGGGTGAGGACGACGCCGTACACGACGGCCCACTTGATCGCCGGCAGGGTGATGCGCCGGAAGGTCTGGAACCGGCTCGCGCCGAGGCTCGTCGCCGCGAGCTCCTCGTCGGTGCCGAGCTCGGTGAGGACGGGCACGATCTCGCGGATCACGAGCGGCAGGCACACGAACGCCGTCGCGAGCACGATGCCCGGCGGGGCGAAGATCACCCGGAACCCGGCCTCCTCGAGCGCGCCGCCGAACCAGCCGTTCTTCCCGTAGACGAGGACGAGCGCGAGCCCGACGACGATCGGGGAGACGGACAGCGGGAGGTCGAGCAGGGCGTTGAGGAGCGCCTTGCCCGGGAAGTCGTAGCGCACGACGAGCAACGAGATCCCGACGCCGAACACGGTGCTGAGGAGCACGACCTGCACCGCGACCGCCGCGGTGAGCTGGAGCGCGAACAGGACCGAGGGGTCGGCGAACGCACGCTGGAACGTCTCGAGGCCGTCCGCGAACGCGTTCTTCGCCACGAGCGAGACGGGCCAGCCGACGAGCAGCACGAGGTAGACGACCACGACGGCGCGCAGCGTGCGGCGCACCCAGGGAGAGCTATCCACGGCGGGCCACCTTTCGCTGGAGGAGCTGGATCGTCGCGATGACGAGCAGGGACACGAGCAGGAGCACCGACGCGACGGCCGCGGCCTGCTCGGGCTGGCCGTTCTCCAGGTAGCTGAGGATGCGGACCGAGCCGACCTCGGTGCGCATCGGGAGGTTGCCCGAGAGCAGCACGAGCGCGCCGTACTCGCTGATCGCGCGCGCGAACGAGAGGGCCGCACCCGCCGTGATCGCGGGCGCGAGCGCGGGCAGGACCACGCGGCGGAACGTCGTGAAGCGGGTCGCGCCGAGGGACGCCGCCGCCTCCTCGACGTCGCGGTCGAGCTCGGCCAGCACCGGCTGGACGCTGCGGACCACGAACGGCAGCGTGACGAAGCAGAACGCGAGGAAGACGGCGGCGCGCGTGTTCGCCACGTCGATCCCGAGCGGACCCGACGGCCCGTACAGCGCGAGCAGCACGAGGCCCGCGACGATCGTCGGCAGGGCGAACGGGATGTCGATGAGGACCTCGAGGAGACGCTTGCCGGGGAAGCGGTCGCGCACGAGCACCCACGCGACGAGCGTGCCCATGACGACGTTCACGGCCGTCACGGCGAGCGCCTGCGTCACGGTGAGGGTCAGGGCGGCTGCGGTCTGGGGCTGCGTGACCGCGGCGACGAACGCGGGCCACCCGCCGGCCGACGTCTCGACGAGCACCGCGAGGAGCGGGACGAGCGCGAGCGCGGAGAACCACAGGAGCGCCACGCCGAGCCCGAGCCCGGAGGTCGCGGTGAGGCGGTAGGGCCCGTTCGGCGTCCGGCGCCGGCGGCGGGAGGGCACGGCCGGGGCCGGGCCGCGCTCGCGCGCGGTCCGGCCCGGTCGCTCAGCGAGGGTCGAGGACACGGATCACTGCTTCCCGGTCTCGGTCTGGACCTTCGTCACGATGCCCTCGTCGCCGAAGAACTTCTCGTTCGCGGCGGGCCAGCCGCCGAAGTCGTCGGCGATCGTGAGGAGCGTCGGCACCGCCGGGAACGGGTCGCTCGGGTCGTTGGCGCCCTCGACCTCGACGTCGAGGTCGCCCGTGAGCGGGCGGAAGCCCTTGCTCGCGAACGCGGCCTGGCCCTCGGGCGTGACGACGAAGTCGAGGTAGCTCTGCGCGCGCGGGTCCGCGTCGACGGTCACCGCGGCGGGGTTCTCGATGAGGAGCGTCTGGTCGGGGACGACGTAGTCGAACGTCTCGCCGTTCTGCCGCGCGAGGATCGCCTCGTTCTCGTAGGAGATCAGGACGTCGCCCGTGCCCGCGGTGAAGGCGGTCGTCGCGTCGCGGCCGCCGCCGGGCAGCGCGACGGCGTTCGTGAAGAACTTCCGCAGGAACTCGGTCGCGTCCTCCTCCGTGCCGCCGTTCGCGATGACGCTGCCCCAGCCGGCGAGGATGTTCCACCGGGCGGAGCCGGACGAGCCGGGGTTGGGCGTGACGATCTCGATGCCGGGCTGGACGATGTCCTCCCAGGTCCGGATGTTCTTCGGGTTGCCCTCACGCACGACGAGCACGACGACCGACTGGCTGACGATGCCCTGGTGCTCGCCCGCGTTCCAGTCCTCGGCGACGATCCCGGCGTCGACGAGGCGCGTGACGTCGCCCTCGAGCGAGAAGTGCACGTAGTCGGCCTCGAGGCCGTCCGCGACGGCGCGGCTCTGGTCCCCGGAGGGGCCGTACGACGTCTCCCACGTGACGCCCTGGCCGTCCTCCGTCTCGGCCCACAGCTCCTGGGCCGCGTCGTTGCCCGCCTTGGGCACGGCGAACCCGACGAGCGAGAGCGTCGTGGGCTCGACGGAGCCGTCGCCGCCCGCGTCGCCGCCGGACCCGTCGACGGCGGTCGGCGCGCACGCGGTGAGGACCAGGGAGGTGGCTGCCGCGGCAGCCGCGAGGGTGATCGTCGTCCGGAGGCGTCGCATGGTGTCGTCCTTTGTCGGGGCCCGGAGGGTCCGGGGGAGCGGTCGGGGTCCCGGTCCGCGGCGTGATAGTGGACTGCCGCGGTCGGGTAAGTCGAGATTCAAGCGCGGCGTTCCCACCCTCCGAAACCCCCGACCGACTGCTGGGACGACGTAACGCCACCGTGAACGGCGCCGCCGGGCGCAGGTGTCCACCTGAGCACGCGCTTCGGTCCGGGCGTGCCTGCTGTGGGACACTGAGGTACGTGGCCCCCCGCGGAGATGGACTTCTCAACCACGACCTCATGCCCGGCGAGAAAGGCCCCCAGGACGCCTGCGGCGTCTTCGGTGTCTGGGCGCCCGGCGAGGAGGTCGCCAAGCTCGCCTACTTCGGTCTGTACGCGCTGCAGCACCGAGGCCAGGAGTCGGCCGGCATCGCCACCAGCAACGGTGAGCAGATCCTGGTCTACAAGGACATGGGACTCGTCTCCCAGGTGTTCGACGAGACGGCGCTCAACGCCCTGACGGGGCACATCGCCGTCGGTCACTGCCGGTACTCGACGACGGGCGGCGTGACCTGGGAGAACGCCCAGCCGACGCTCGGCGCGACGGCGTCCGGGACGGTGGCCCTCGGCCACAACGGCAACCTCACCAACTCCGCCGAGCTCGTCAACCTCGTCGCCGAGCGCTACGGCAGCCAGCGTCGCGGCGAGCTCGCGCGCGGCAACACCACGGACACCGCGCTCGTCACCGCGCTGCTCGCGGGCGACGCCGACCACACGCTCGAGGCGACGGCTCTCGAGGTGCTCCCGCGCCTGCGCGGCGCGTTCTCGCTCGTCTTCATGGACGAGCGCACCCTCTACGCGGCACGCGACCCGCAGGGCGTGCGCCCGCTCGTCCTCGGCCGCCTGGAGCGCGGGTGGGTCGTCGCGAGCGAGACGCCGGCGCTCGACATCGTCGGCGCGTCCTACGTGCGCGAGGTCGAGCCGGGCGAGCTCATCGCGATCGATGCCGACGGCCTGCGATCGCAGCGCTTCGCCCCCGCCGAGCGCGCCGGGTGCGTCTTCGAGTACGTCTACCTCGCGCGCCCCGACACGACGATCAACGGCCGCTCGGTGCACGCCGCGCGCGTCGAGATGGGCCGCCAGCTCGCGCGCGAGCACCCCGTCGACGCGGACCTCGTCATCCCGGTGCCCGAGTCCGGCACGCCCGCCGCGGTGGGCTACGCGGCCGAGTCCGGCATCCCGTTCGGGCAGGGCCTCACCAAGAACGCCTACGTGGGCCGCACGTTCATCCAGCCGTCGGACACCCTGCGCCAGCTCGGCATCCGCCTCAAGCTCAACCCGCTGCGCGACGTCATCCGCGGCAAGCGCCTCGTGGTCGTCGACGACTCGATCGTGCGCGGCAACACCCAGCGCGCGCTCGTGCGCATGCTGCGCGAGGCCGGGGCGGCCGAGGTGCACGTGCGCATCAGCTCCCCGCCGGTCAAGTGGCCGTGCTTCTACGGCATCGACTTCGCGTCGCGCGCCGAGCTCATCGCGAACGGGCTGTCGCCCGACGAGATCGGCCAGTCGCTCGGCGCCGACACCCTCGGGTACATCTCGACGGAGGGCATGATCGCGGCGACCGAGCAGCCGTCGTCGCAGCTGTGCACCGCGTGCTTCACGGGCAAGTACCCCATCGAGCTGCCGCCGGACGACCAGCTCGGCAAGCACCTCCTCGAGCAGGCCGAGCTCCCGCTCGGCGCGCCCGAGGACGGGCTGCGCAGCCTGTCCGTCTCCGCGGGCGGCTCCGGCGCACTCCAGCACCCCTGACCACCTCACCTGCACGACCACCGGCGCGCGCGCCGCGACGAACCCTTGGAGCCGACACGATGACTGCCGACGCGCCCCGGACGGGCCTCACCTACGCCGCCGCGGGCGTCGACACCGAGGCCGGTGACAAGGCCGTCGAGCTCATGAAGGACGCCGTGCGCCGCACGCACGGGCCCCAGGTGCTCGGCGGCGTCGGCGGCTTCGCCGGGCTGTACGACTTCTCCGAGGTCGCGACCTACCGCCGCCCGCTCCTCGCGACGTCGACCGACGGCGTCGGCACCAAGGTCGCGATCGCGCAGGCGCTCGACGTGCACGACACGATCGGCTTCGACCTCGTGGGCATGGTCGTGGACGACATCGTCGTGGTGGGCGCGAAGCCGCTCTTCATGACCGACTACATCGCGTGCGGCAAGGTCGTGCCCGAGCGCATCGCCGGGATCGTCCGCGGCATCGCGGCGGCCTGCGAGGTCGCCGGGACGGCGCTCGTCGGCGGCGAGACCGCCGAGCACCCGGGCCTGCTGGGCCAGGACGAGTACGACGTCGCGGGCGCCGCGACCGGCGTCGTCGAGGCGGACGCGCTGCTCGGCCCGGACCGCGTGCGCGCGGGCGACGTCCTCGTCGCCATGGCGTCCTCGGGCCTGCACTCCAACGGCTACTCGCTCGTGCGCGCCGTGCTCCAGCACGCCGGCTGGGGGCTCGAGCGCCACGTCGACGAGCTCGGGCGGACGATCGGCGAGGAGCTCCTCACGCCCACCCGCGTCTACGCGAGCGACTGCCTGGCGCTGGCCGCCGACGACGCCGCCCAGGTGCACGCGTTCACGCACGTCACGGGCGGCGGCCTCGCGGCCAACCTCGCGCGCGTGCTGCCCGCCGGGCTCGTCGGGGTCGTCGACCGCGCGAGCTGGGACGTCCCGCCGGTCTTCCGCCTCGTCCGCGAGCTGGGCGACGTGCCGCGCGGGGACCTCGAGAGCACGCTCAACCTCGGTGTCGGCATGGTCGCCGTCGTCGGCGCGGACGGCGTCGACGCGGCCCTCGCGCGGTGCGCGGCGCTGGGCGTGCCCGCCTGGGTGCTCGGCTCGGTCGAGGCGCTCGACGCGTCCGCGACCGACGTCGCGGACGGCGAACTCGTGGCGGGGACGAAGGGCGTCCAGGCCGGGGCCGTGCGCCTCGTCGGCGACTACAGGGCCTGACGCCCGCGGGGTCGGCGGGTCGCGCCGGCCCCGCGCCCCGCGCTCAGCGGTCGACGCGGACGACGGTCGGCGCGGACGCGGGTCGACGCGGACGCGCAGGGTGGCGGTCGGCGCGTCCTCGCGGCGCGGTCACCGGCCCCCGACATGACGGCGCCGCCGCCTGCAGGGCAGGCGACGGCGCAGCCGGGGTCGTGCGTCCGCGGGACCGCGGAAGAGAGGTGGTCGACGAACCGTCAGCGGTCGTCGGACCAGTCGTTGTAGCGCTGGTCGTAGCGCTCGAGGTCGTCCGACGACTCGGCGCCGAAGCGCGAGTCCGTCACGACATCCGTGTGGCTGTGACCGGTGAGCTCACGCTCGAGCGCACTGTAGTTCGTCTCGGGGCTGTAGTACTTCAGCGCGCGAGCGACCTTGGTCTGCTTTGCCTTCTGACGGCCGCGGCCCATGGCTCCGACCCCCTCAACGTAGAAGCGGGGCGGCTACGTGCTCAGACGTGCGGCCCCGGGGTGTAGTTTCGTCTGTTCAGGGTCCAACGGTACATGGTCCGGGCCTATTCCATCCACTCAGGAGCCCGGCCGGAGCCCCGGACGTGCCTGTCGTCACAGAGTCTCCACGCGCCGAGGGACCGGCGGGCGGTTGCGGTCCCGCGTGCCGGCGTCGGGAACACGTCCGTATGCCGCACGGACGCCTATCCGGCCGTTCCGACCCATAGACCGCCTAATTCACCCGTCCGTCAAGTCGCCCGAAATCCGCATGCTGCGACAATGGAGGGTACTGGCGTCGTGCTGTCGTCGTGATCCGGGGCATGAGCCGGACCAGCGCGTACCAGGAGGAGGTGTCGTGATGTCCATGCACGGAGAGTCCGAGGTTCTGCTCACGCCCGCCGAGGTCGCCAGCCTGTTCCGCGTCGACCCCAAGACGGTCACCCGCTGGGCGAAGGCCGGAAAGCTCTCGTCCATCCGCACGCTCGGTGGACACCGCCGCTACCGCGAGTCGGAGGTGCGTGCGCTCCTCGGCGCCGCGAGCGAGCCCGCCGAGGGCACCGACAAGTCCTGATCCGCCGCGCCGCGCCGCGCCGCCCGCGCGGCGGCGCGACGGCGGACGGGGAGGACGCGGCGGGCCGGTCACCGGCCCGCGCGGAGAGAGACACGGGCCGAGCGGCCCGATGTGCGCGCCCCGACGAGGGCGCGCTACGACCGGCGGCGGAGCACGGCCGCGGCGACGAGCGCCGCGCCCGCCACGACGGCACCCAGCAGCAGCTTGACGTTGCGCGAGCGGTCCGGGTCCTCCTCCGGCAGCCCGCCGCCGCTGAGGAACGTGCCCGTGTCCGAGGCGGCCTGCTTCGCCTGGTGCGCGGCCTGCTTGGCCTGGACGCGCGGGTCCAGGCGCGTCGTGAGCTCGTCGATCGTCCCGGCGAGCTCGGCCCGCGTGCGGGCGATCTCGTCCTCGAGCTGGGACTGGGACAGCTGGGGCGTCGGAGCCCCGTCGGATCCGCTCACGAGCGCAGTCCTTCCTTGATGGTCGCCACGTCTTCCTTGATGCCCTCGACCGCGCCGGTCGGGGTGGGCGGCACGCCGCGCTGCAGCTGCTTGACGCCGACGAACGCGAGCGTACCTGCGACGAGCACGAGCGCGAGCCCCACGATCAGCGCCGCGAGCCAGAGGGGCATCACGGTCGCGAGGCCCTCCATCGCGGAGTGGAGGAGGAACCCGAGGCCGTACAGGACGAGCACCCCGCCCACGACGAGCATGCCGATGCCGATGCCGGCGTGCTTGGCCTTGGTCGCGAGCTCGGCCTTCGCGAGCGCGATCTCCGACCGGACGAGGCGGGTCGCCTGCTCGGACAGCCGCTCGACGAGCTGCCCGACCGTCGGCTTCTGCTCCTCGGGCGGGATGCGCCCGTCGATCCAGTCGCTCATCTCTCCGCCTTTCCGCAGGTGACCCCACCACTCAACCGGGACCCGCGGCGGCGCGCAACTCCCCGGGGGCCGACGGTGGGCCGGGGCGCGCGGCGCGGTGGGGCGGCGTCGGGGGAGACCAGAAGACCCCCGCCCGGATCCCGGACGGGGGTCTCTCGGTGGCTCCGACCGGCGTCGATCCGGTGACCTTTCGATTTTCAGTCGAACGCTCTACCAACTGAGCTACAGAGCCATGGGGGAAGAGCCCGGCCGGCCGATGCCGACCGGGCTCTTCGCCTCACGCGACCCTGACGGGACTTGAACCCGCGACCTCCGCCGTGACAGGGCGGCGCGCTAACCAACTGCGCTACAGGGCCTTGCTTCTTCAGCGTGGAACACCCTAACACCCGTTCACCGGGGGCTTTTGGCGGCCCGCTTTCGAACCGAGAGGATCGTACCGTACCGATGAGCCGATCCGTAAATCCGCTGGTGGCCACCGGTCCCGGGCCGAGCTCGCGTACCCCCAACGGGATTCGAACCCGTGCTACCGCCGTGAAAGGGCGGGGTCCTAGGCCGCTAGACGATGGGGGCTCAGAACGTCGGCCAGTGTACAGCCGTGCCCGCGTCGTGGTCCCGCGCGGGACCGGGGGAGGATGGTCGCGTGGTGGAGATGACGCGGGCCGAGTTCGAGGACGCCGTGCGGGACGGGCTGGACCTCGTCCCGGAGGACCTCGCGGCGCAGATGGACAACGTCGTGGTGCTCGTCGAGGACGACGCGCCCGCGGACGACCCCGACCTCCTCGGCCTCTACGAGGGCGTGCCGCTCACCGAGCGCGACCACCTGTGGGCGGCCGGCTCGCTGCCCGACCGCATCACGATCTTCCGCAACCCGACCCTCGCGATCTGCGAGACGCGCGAGGACGTCGTCGAGGAGGTCGCCGTCACGGTCGTCCACGAGATCGCGCACCACTTCGGCATCGACGACGACCGCCTGCACGAGCTCGGCTGGGGCTGAGCGCGGGCGCGGCGCGACGGCGGCTCGCTACGATCGACGCGTGACGACGAGCGCCGCGAGCGACCCCGCCCACGCCGGCGCGCACGACCACGAGGCGGTCGCCCGCCTCCTCCACGCGCTCGCGGAGCCGAGCCGCCTCGCGATCGTGCACCTGCTCGCGCGCGACGAGCGCCGGGTGGTCGACCTCACGCGCGAGCTCGGGCTCGCGCAGTCCACGGTCTCCGCCCACCTCACGACGCTGCGCGACGCCGGCGTCGTCGGGGTCCGGCGCGAGGGCCGCTCCTCCTGGTACCGCCTCGCGCGGCCCGAGGTCGCGCACCTGCTCGCGGACGCCGAGCACGTCGCCCTCGCGCCCTGACGCCCGCCGGGCCCGGGTGGCCGACCTCACCTCGGGCACCCTGGAAATCATCGGTGACCGGCGATATCATCGTTAATCGCCGATGAATGGAGGCCCGATGGGTACCGGTCACGACCACGGTGCGGGGGGCGGCGCGCCCGACCACCGCGCGCGCCTCGGGGTCGCCTTCGGGATCACCGCGACGATCCTCGTCGCGCAGGCCGTCGGGGCGGTCCTCACGGGCAGCCTCGCGCTCCTCACCGACACCGCGCACATGCTCACCGACGCCACGGGCCTGCTCGTCGCGCTCGTCGCCGCGTCGCTCGCGCTGCGACCCGCGACCAAGCGGCGCACGTGGGGTTTCCGCCGGGTCGAGGTGCTCGCGGCGCTCGCGCAGGCGGCGCTGCTGCTCGCGGTCGGCGTGTACGCGGTCGTCGAGGGCGTCCGGCGGCTCGTCGCGCCGCCCGAGGTGCCCTCGTCCGAGCTGCTCGTGTTCGGCGTCGTCGGGCTCGTGGGGAACGTGGTCGCGATCGCGGTGCTCGCGTCGGGCCGTCGCGCGAACCTCAACCTGCGGGGCGCGTTCCTCGAGGTCGTCAACGACGCGCTCGGGTCGGTCGGGGTCGTCGTCGCGGCCGTCGTCATCGCGACGACCGGGTACCAGCGGGCCGACACGATCGCCGCCCTCGTCATCGCCGCGCTCATCGCCCCGCGCGCGTTCCGGCTCCTGCGCGAGGCGACGGCCGTGCTCATGGAGTTCACGCCCGAGGGGCTCGACCTCGACGACGTCCGGGCGCACATCCTCTCGCTCGACCACGTGGAGGACGTGCACGACCTGCACGCCTCGACCGTGGCGACCGGCCTGCCGACGATCTCCGCGCACGTCGTCGTGGACGACGCGTGCTTCCGCGACGGGCACGCGCTCGAGATCGTCGAGCGGGTGCGCACGTGCGTCGCGCACCACTTCCCCGTCTCGGTCGAGCACTCGACGTTCCAGCTCGAGACGGCGGCCCTGCGCGACCGCGAGGCGCACGGCCACGCGTAGCGACGGCGAGGCCGCGGACCGTCGCGCCGCCGGCCGCCGGGAGCCCTCGCCGCCCCACTAGGGTGGGTGCCATGACGATCCTCGTGACCGGCGGAGCCGGGTACATCGGCGCGCACGTGGTGCGCCTCCTGCAGGAGCGCGGCGAGAAGGTGGTCGTGGTCGACGACCTCAGCACCGGCCGTGCCGACCGCGTCGGCGACGCGACGCTCGTCCAGGTCGACGTGGCCTCGCCCGAGGCCGTGGACGTCCTGACGCGCGCGCTCACCGAGCACGAGGTCCGGGCCGTGATCCACTTCGCGGCGCGCAAGCAGGTGGGCGAGTCGGTCGAGAAGCCGGCCTGGTACTACCAGCAGAACGTCGGCGGCTTCACGAACCTCGTCACGGCGATGCAGGCGGCGGGCGTGGACCGCCTCGTGTTCTCGTCGTCGGCCGCGACGTACGGCATGCCGTCGGTCTCGCTCGTCGAGGAGAAGCTGCACGCCGAGCCGATCAACCCGTACGGCGAGACGAAGCTCGTCGGCGAGTGGCTCGGCCGAGCGGCCGGCCGGTCCTGGGGGCTGCGGTTCGTCGCGCTGCGCTACTTCAACGTCGCGGGCGCGGGCTGGCCGGAGCTCGGCGACCCGGCGGTGCTCAACCTCGTGCCGATGGTCCTCGACCGGCTCGAGCGCGGCGAGCGCCCCAAGGTCTTCGGGGACGACTACCCGACGCCGGACGGCACGTGCATCCGCGACTACATCCACGTGCTCGACCTCGCGCAGGCGCACCTCGCGGCGCTGGAGTACCTCGACGTCGCCGAGCGCCCGTTCGACGTGTTCAACGTCGGCACCGGCCAGGGCTCGTCGGTGCGCGAGGTCATCGACGAGATCGGGCGCGTGAGCGGGCTCGACGTCACGCCGGAGGTCCTGCCGCGCCGCGCGGGCGACCCGCCGCAGCTCGTGGGCGACCCGCGTCGCATCAACGAGCTCTTCGGGTGGCGCGCGACGAAGGGGCTGCCGGAGATCATCGGGTCGGCGTGGGAGGCGTGGCAGGCGGGTCCCCGTCGCATCGACCGCGCACCCGGTGCGACGGCCGGGTCCGCTCCCGAGATGTGAGGGTCGCCGTCTCGTGCGACCCTACGTTCCTCAGCATGCTGAGTAATGGCCGGGGAGGTGCCCCGGTGACGGGAGACGGGACGACGACGTGGGCGACGAGAGCGACCCTGGACGGCTGTACGACCTGACCGCCGCACGCACGAGCCGCGTGGTGCTCGCCGCGTACTCGACCTCGTTCGGGCTCGGCGCGCGGCTCCTCGACGCGCCGACCCGTGGCGGGATCGACGCGGTCTACGGGCTCGTGCGCATCGCGGACGAGGTCGTGGACACGCGGCGGGGCGACGGCGCCGCCGACCTCCTCGACGAGCTCGAGGCCGAGACGGGTCGCGCCCTCGAACGCGGGTGGTCGACGAACCTCGTCGTCCACGCGTTCGCCCTCACCGCGCGCCGGTGCGGGTTCGGCCACGCCGAGGTCGACCCGTTCTTCGCGTCGATGCGCACCGACCTCACGGTGCGCGTGCACGACCGCGAGAGCTACGAGCGGTACGTGTACGGCTCCGCGGAGGTCGTCGGCCTCATGTGCCTCGCGGTCTTCCTCAACGCCCGCCGCCGCCCCGGCGAGCCCCTGCGCGTGCCCGACCCGGTGCTCGTGCGGGGCGCCCGGGCGCTCGGCGCCGCGTTCCAGAAGATCAACTTCCTGCGCGACCTGCGCACCGACCACGACGAGCTCGGGCGCGCGTACCTCCCCGGGGTCGTGCCCGGCCGGCTGCGCCGCCGGGACGTCGAGGCGTTCTGCCGCGAGGTCGAGGCGGACCTCGCCGCCGCCCGGGCCGCGCTGCCCGGCCTCCCGGTGCGTCCGCGCATCGCCGTCGCCGCGACCGTCGCGGTGTACGAGCGGCTCCTCGCGCGCCTCGCCGCGACGCCGCCCGAGGACATCCTGCGCGCGCGCGTGCGCGTGCCGGACACGATGAAGGTCGCGCTCGCGGCGCGCGCCGCCGGCGGCCAGCTCCTCGGGCAGGTCGCGTCCGCCCGTTCCCCGCGGCCCCGGAAGGTGCTCGCGTGAGGGCACCGCGCGTCGCCGTCGTCGGAGGAGGGATCGCCGGGCTCGCCACCGCCGCGCTGCTCGCGCGCGGGGGAGCGCGCGTCACGCTGCTCGAGCGCCACGACGTCGTGGGCGGCCGCGCGGGCACGCTCGAGGTCGACGGCTTCCGCTTCGACACCGGCCCGTCCTGGTACTTCATGCCCGAGGTCTTCGAGCACTTCTTCGCGCTGCTCGGCGCGCGCGTCGAGGACCACCTCGACCTCGTGCCGCTCGACCCCGCCTACCGCGTGTTCTTCGAGCCCGACGGCGACGCCCCGGCGCCGGCGTTCGAGCTCTCGGCGAGCCCCGGCGTGAACCGCGCGCGGTTCGACGCGATCGAGCCCGGCGCGGGCGCGCGCCTCGCGGCGTACGCGGCCGACGCGAGCGAGGCGTACGGCCTCGCGCTCGACCACTTCCTCTACACGACGTTCGAGCGACCCGACCGGGCCCTGTCCCCGTCGGTCCTGCGCCGCCTCCCGCGGCTGGCCGGGCTGCTGCGCGAGAGCCTCGCCGACCGCGCCGCGCGCGCCGTCGACGACCCACGGCTCCGCCAGCTCCTCGGCTACCACGCCGTGTTCCTCGGTTCCTCCCCGTACCGGGCGCCCGCGCTCTACTCCCTCATGAGCCACCTCGACCTCGTCGACGGCGTGCAGTACCCGCGCGGCGGCATGCACACGCTCGTCGAGGCCGTCGAGCGGCTCGCGCGCGCCGAGGGCGTCGAGGTCCGCACGGGCGCCGACGTCGCCGAGATCGAGGTCGCGCCCGGCACGCGACGCCGCGGCCGGGTCACGGGCGTGCGCCTCGCGTCGGGCGAGCGCGTCGCGGCGGACGTCGTCGTCTCGGCCGCGGACCGGCACCACACGGAGACCGTGCTGCTCGCGCCGGACCGGGCAGACCTGCCCGCTGCCGCGTGGGAGCAGAAGGGCCCCGGGATCTCCGCGCTCCTCGTGCTCGCGGGGGTGCGCGGCGAGCTGCCCGAGCTCGCCCACCACTCGCTGTTCTTCACGGGCGACTGGCCGGCCAACTTCGACGCCGTGCTCGGCACGGACGGGCCCAGCGACCCCCGCGGCCTGCGGGTGCCCGCCCCGGCGTCGCTGTACGTGTCGCGGACGTCCGCGACGGACGGACCGTCGTCGTCCGCCCCCGCGGCGCCGCCCGGCCACGAGAACCTCTTCGTGCTCGTCCCGTTCCCCGCCGACCCGACGCTCGGTGCCGACGCCGAGTCGCAGCGCTCGCTCGAGGCGCTCGCGGACCGCTACCTCGCGCAGGTCGGCCGCTGGGCGGGCGTCCCCGACCTGCCGGGGCGGGTCGTCACGCGGCGCGTCCTCGGCCCGGCCCACTTCGCGACCGAGCTCTCGTCGTGGCGCGGGAGCGCGCTCGGCATGGAGCACACGCTGCGGCAGTCCGCGCTGTGGCGCCCGGGGAACGCGTCCCGCCGTGTCGACGGGCTCTACCACGCCGGGGGTGGCACGATCCCGGGCGTGGGACTCCCGATGTGCCTCATCAGCGCCGAGCTCGTCGCCAAGCGGCTGCTCGGCGAGACCTCGGCGCGCCCGCTGCCCGCCCCGCTGCGCGAGGGCTTCCTCGCGGCGAGCCGGCGACCCGAGCGGCTGCACCCGTCGGGGGCGCCGGCGGTGGTCCGCCGGTGACCGGTCTCGCCTACCTCGCGGCGCTCGCCGTGTCGCTCGGCGGCCTCGCCGTGCTCGACCGCCGCTTCCGGCTCGCGTTCTGGGCGGACCCGCGCCGCGCGGGCCTCACCGTGGGCCTGGGCGTCGTCGGCTTCCTCGCGTGGGACGTCGCGGGGCTCGCGCTCGGCATCTTCGCGCGCGGCGAGAGCCCCTGGATGACGGGCCTCCTGCTCGCGCCCGACCTGCCCGTCGAGGAGGCGGTCTTCCTGACGCTCCTGTGCTACAACGCGCTGCTCGTGTGGCGGGGTGCCGAGCACGTCCTCGCCGCGCGCCGCGCCCGGGCGGGGGGCGACGCGTGACGAACATCGTGCTCAACGCGGTCGTCCTCGCGCTGCTCGTCGTCGTGTCCTGGCGCGTGCTGCGCCGGCTGCGTCCCGGGCCGCTCGTGTGGACGGCCGTCGTGCTGTGCGTGCTCACCCTCGTGTTCGACACGCTCATGATCGCGGCCGACCTCTACGTGTTCGACCCGGGGAAGATCCTCGGCGTCTACCTGTGGGGCGCGCCGCTCGAGGACTTCGCGTACGCGCTCGCCGCCGCGCTCGGGATGCCCGTGCTGTGGACCGTGCTCGGCGACCGCGGCCGGGCACGCGCCGCCGGCGGCGGTCCGCGCGACCGGGCCGACGAGGACGCCCGGTGAGGGCGGTGCTCGCCGCGTCGCGGCCGTTCTCGTGGATCAACACCGCCTACCCCTTCGCCGCGGGCTACCTCGTCGCGACGGGGGGCCGGGTCGACGTCGCGCTCGTCGTCGGCACGCTCTACTTCCTCGTGCCCTACAACCTGCTCATGTACGGCGTGAACGACGTGTTCGACTACGCGAGCGATCTGCGCAACCCGCGCAAGGGCGGGATCGAGGGCGCGCTGGCCGACCCCGCGACCGCGCGGGTCACGCACCGGCGCATCCTGCGCGCGTGCGTGGCGACGAACGTGCCGTTCCTCGTCGCGCTGCTGCTGCTCGGCGACCCGCTCGCCGGGGTCGTGCTCGCGCTCGTGGTGCTCGGCGTCGTCGCGTACTCGGCGCCGGGCCTGCGGTTCAAGGAGCGCCCGTTCCTCGACTCGTTCACGTCGGCGATGCACTTCGCCGGGCCGCTGCTCTACGCGCTCGTCCTCGTGGACGCCGACCTCGCCGCGCGCTCGGTCTGGCCGGTCCTCGTCGGCTTCGTCCTGTGGGGCATGGCCTCGCACGCGTTCGGCGCGGTGCAGGACGTCCGTGCGGACCGCGAGGGCGGGATCGCGTCCGTCGCGACGGCGGTCGGCGCGCACGCGACGGTGCTCGGCGCGGCCGCCGCGTACGTCGCCGCCGCGGCCGTGCTCGCGGTCCTGCCGTGGCCGGGCGTCCTGGCGGCGCTCCTGCCGATCCCGTACGCCGTCAACGTGCTGCGGTTCCGCGACGTGCGCGACGACGACTGCGAGCGTGCGAACGCCGGGTGGCGCACGTTCCTGTGGCTCAACCTCGTCACGGGTTTCCTCGTGACGATGCTGCTCATCGCGGGCGCCCTCGTCTGACGCGCCGCCCGGCCCGCGCCGCGCCCCGGCGGACGTGCGGGGACGACGACGGCCCCGGCCCGCGAGGTCGTCGCGGTGCCGGGGCCGTCGAGGGCGCACGGTCAGGAGATGTCGCCGTACTCCCAGTGCCAGGGCTCGTTCTTGTTGCCCCCGGCGCGAGCCCACTCGGGGTTGTCCCACCCGTAGGCCGGCGCGTTGGCGCGCATCCACTCGTACTGCGCGGTGCCGTAGCTCTGGATGCCTCCGCTCAGGTCGAGCGCGAGCGCCCAGCCGTGGTTCGACATCCCGGGCGGCGCCGCGAAGTAGCCGCGGGACGCCTTCACGGCGACCTGCGACGCGTAGGAGCGGTACGAGTCCGTCACGGACAGGTTCGCGCCGAACGTCTCCTTGTACTTCGCGTTGAGCGCCTCGATCTGGTGCGCGGCGTCGCAGCGGAGCTGCTCGCCGGCCGCGAACGACAGCTCGCACAGCGCGTCCGCGGGGATCTGCCCGTTGCCGAAGCCCGCCGTGGACGCGGCCCACCGGTCGAGCTGGGCGGCGATCTCCGCGGGCGACGGCGGCCCGGGCACGACCTCGACGGCCACGCCCGATCCTGCGGCGTCGAGCAGCGTGGAGAGCTCGGCCGTCAGAGCGGCGATCTCGTCCGTGGTCGGCGCCGTCCCGGCCGGAGCCGCGGCGTCTGCCGACTCGGAGGAGTCGGCGCCCTCGGCCTCGGGGGCCGTCGTGAGGTCGGGCGCCTCGGTCGCGGCGTCGGCGGCCGCGGCGTCCTCCTCGGGCGACTCGATCGCGGCGGCGGCCGCCTCCTCGTCGGACGGCTCGGCGTCCGGCGCGTCCGCGGGCGCGGCGAGGTCCGGGGCGGCGGCGCCCAGCGTGGGCGCGACGGTGCCGAGGTCGGCGAGGGGCACGCGGCCCGACGACCGGCTCGCACGGTCGGTGCCGCGCTCGTCCAGCACGGGCACGCTCGCGGCGAGGGTGTCGGCGGCGGTGAGCGCGTCCTGCTCGGCCTCGGCCGGGGCGTCCGCGGTCTCCTCCGCGACGTCCGAGGCCTGGAGCTCGGTGCCCGCGGCGAGGCCCGCGAGGCCGGACGCCGGGCTCGCCGACGAGGCGTCGGTGACGGCCTGGCTGAGGCGCGCCTGGGCGTCCTCGATCTGGGCGACCTGCTCGGGCGTGAGGCTCGCGGCGCCCTCCCCGGTGAGGAACTGGGCGCGCACGAGGGCGTCGCTCGCGGCGTCGACGGTCGCGGGGTCCGCGGCGGCCACGCCGAGGGCGGGCGCGGTGGTCGTGGTCGCGGCCGGCGCCGCGGCGGACGTGTCGCCGGGCGCCGCCGACGGAGCGGCGGACCCCTCGGCGAACGCGGCGGCGGCGGTCGTCGCGGTGAGCGCGACGGCCGCCACGGCGGCGCCGGTCGCGAGGGTGCGCGGACGACGCACGGCGCGCGCGGCGACGTGCGAGCGGCGCGCGGCGGAGACGACGAGGGCGGGGAGCGAGGCGCGGCTCGCGGTGTGGCGCCCCATCAGCGCACCTCGCCACGGGGGGCGGGGCGCGCGTCGGTCGTGCGGGGGGAACGGTGTGCGGGCGTGCAGAGCTGAGCAGAGGTCAAGCGAACGATCCGATCATCGGGTCGTGGTCGCGGGCGGTCGAAGCGCGGGGCGCTTCCGAGCCCTGGTGCACCTGCGCAGGACGGGAAGCGCTGGGTGACCACGACGGCGTGCGGTTCGGGCGGGACGCGAGCGCGCCCTCTCACCACGAGGCCGACGGTGCGGTCGCAGGGGGGACCACGGAATCCGTCGGCTGTTCCATCTTCAACTAGACGTGTGTCCAGCGGGGGACGGTTCCGCGGGGGAGGGCCGGGAATGAGGTGGGAACCCTGTGGTCAGGACGTGAAGAGGGGACGTGCCTCGCGTCCCGGACCGCGCGTCACGACGGCGCGCCGGCGCTCGCGGCGACGAGCGCGAGCAGCGCGAGGGCGTAGGCGTCCTCCGGGTCGGGCGCGTCGAACGCGGCCGCGTCCCCCAGCACCTCGGTGCGCACGACGTAGCCGTCGTCGGTGCGCTCGAGCGCGCGGAACGTCCCGCCGAGGAGCTCGCGGAGCTGGCTCTCGAGCGGGTGCCACAGCGCGTCCTCGAGCGCGACGGAGTCGAGCGCCCACTCGGTCGTCCCGTTGAAGCCCAGCACGACGCCCGTGTCGAACTCGTGCGGCTCGATCGTCATGTCGCTCACGGTGTAGACGTCGCCGTCGCCGCCCGTCGCGAGCAGGCGGAAGCGGTCGCCGGGACCGGGCGACCACCGCACGCCCGCGTCCCGCAGCGCGAGCGCGAGCTCCCAGGAGATCATGCGTGCCACGCTAGGCCCGGCCGCTCGCGCCCGCGCGCGGGCGGACCCGGCAGGCGGCGTCCGACCCGCGGGACGATCCGTCCCGCGGGCGACGCCGTTCACGACCCCGAAACACCGAGCACGTTCACTCGTCCCCATGACCCACGACGTCCCCCGGGGCGCGGACCGGAGCGGCGCCCACCCCGCGCGTCTCCGGCCCGCCCGACCGTCCCGCCGCCGCGCCGGGCCCGACCACGACCCGACGGCTCGCCGCTCGCGCGAAGGCGCAGCCGCGGAGACCGGACCCCGCGCGCCGGGCCCGGGGGAGCCCGGGACCCGCGCTCCCGGCTCCGGGCCCGTGACCGTCGCGATCGAGCGGCGCGTCGCGCCCGAGAACGTCCCCGCCGTCACGCGGTGGGTCCAGGCCGGCGTCAACCTCGCCAACCGCTACCCAGGGTTCCTCGGGTCGGGCTGGGTCCGCGCGTCCGCGGGGTCGCACGACTGGCACATGCTCTACCGGTTCGCGGACGCGGCGACGCTCGACGCGTGGCAGACGTCGGCCGAGCGCCGCGAGTGGCTCGCGCAGGGTCGCGGGCTCGTCGAGGAGACGCGCGTCGAGCACCGCACGGGTATCGAGGGGTGGTTCGACGCCCCGGCCGCGAGCCCGGCGGCCGCGCCCGGCGCGGACCCGGCGCCGTCGCCGCCCGCGCCGCCGCGCTGGAAGCAGTCCGTGAGCATCTGGCTCGGGTTCTTCCCCGTGAACCTCGCGTTCACGCTCCTCGTCGGCGCGCTCGTCCCGGCGTGGGACGACGTCCCGGTCGTGCCGCGCGTGCTCGCCACGACCCTCGTCCTCACCCCCGTCATGACGTACCTCGTGCTGCCGCGCGTGACGCGCCTCCTCGCGCCGTGGCTCGCGCGGCCGGCGCGCGGCGGGTCCGACGGCCCGGAGGTGGCCGCCGCGCGCGCTGCCTAGCCTGGGGGGATGGACACCGAGCTCGAGAGCACGACCGACGTCCTCGTCACGCTCGGCGCGGTCGTGGCGGGCGCCCTGCTCGCGTTCGTCCTCGGCACCGTGATCTCGGCCGTCGTGCGCCGCGCGGGACGGCGCAGCGAGCTCGCCCGGGACCTGTCGCGACGGCTGCGACGCCCCGACCGTGCGGTCCTGACCGTCGTCGCCGTGTGGGTCGCGGTGCGCCTCACCACGGACGCCGCGACCCCGTGGCGACCCGGCGTGGAGCACCTGCTGCTCATCGCGTTCATCGTGGTGGGCGCGTGGTGGGTCGGCGCGATCGCGTTCGTGCTGGAGGACTCGGCGCTGCAGCGCTACCGCACGGACACGGCGGACAACCGGCACGCGCGCCGCGTCCGGACCCAGATCACGGTGCTGCGCCGCCTCACCGTCGCCGTGATCGTCGTGTGCGCGGTCGCGGGCATCCTCCTGACGTTCCCCGCCGCGCGCGCCGCGGGGGCGAGCCTGCTCGCCTCGGCGGGGCTCATCTCGATCGTCGCGGGCCTCGCCGCGCAGACGTCCCTCGCGAACGTGTTCGCGGGCATGCAGATCGCGTTCACGGACGCGATCCGCGTGGACGACGTCGTGGTGCTCGAGGGCGAGTGGGGCCGCATCGAGGAGATCACCATGACGTACGTCGTGGTGCACCTGTGGGACGACCGCCGCCTCATCATGCCGTCGACGTACTTCACGACGACCCCGTTCCAGAACTGGACCCGGCGCGCCGCCGACCTGCTCGGCACGGTCGAGCTCGACCTCGACTTCGAGGTGCCCGTCGGCGAGATGCGCGGCGAGCTCCGGCGGCTGCTCGCGCTCACGGAGCTCTGGGACGAGCGGGTCGGCATCCTCCAGGTCACCGACGCCGTCGGGGGACTGGTCCGCGTGCGCGCGCTCGTCAGCGCGCGCGACGCCCCGACGCTGTTCGACCTGCGGTGCTTCGTGCGCGAGGGCCTCGTCGACTGGCTCCAGCGCGCGGCCCCGCAGGGGCTCCCGCGCACACGGCTCGAGCGCGCGGCCGACGCCCCGGCGCTCGCGGACGACGCCGCCTCGCCCGGCCGCGAGGAGGACTCGGGGGACGGCACGTCGGCGCCCGTCGCCCCCGCGCGCCCGCCCCGGCTGCCGGTGGACCGCGGGTCGCGTCGCGCGGACGCGCCCGTCGTCCTCGGCACGATCCGGCGCGCGGGCCGGGGCGCGGGCGCCGCGCCGAGCGAGGACCCGACCCGGGTCGTCGGGGTCGTCCCCGGGCCGGACGGTGCGCCCGGTCCGCACGACGGCGACCCCGCACGGGGACCGGGCGTCGACCACGACGCGGAGGCGCCGGGACGCACCCGGCCGCTGCCCGCCGTCGGGCAGGACGACGACCCCGGCGACGCCCCGGACGAGGCCACGCCCGAGGCCGCGGAGTCGGCGTTCTTCAGCGGGACCCCGGAGGGCGAGGAGCGCTCGCGCGCGTTCGCGGGCCCGGGCCAGGACGTCATCGACGAGCGCGAGCGCACGGCGGAGCACGGCGCGGTGCGCGACGACGAGACCGGCGCGCCCGACGGCGACGCCCCCGGGGACGACGACGCCCGGGCCCGAGGCTGAGGACCGGAGCCTCGCCGCGTCGGCGGCACCGGGCCCCGACCCGGCGTGGACGGGTCAGCCGAGCCCGGGGACCTCGACCGTCGCGTCGGCGTAGGGCGCGACGAGGAGCGTCGCGGTGGCCCAGCCGCGTGTGAGGAGGCCCGTGTCCGAGTCGGGCTCGGAGTGCCGCTCGGTGCCGGAGTACTGGAGCACGAGGTGGCGGTCGCCGTCCTCGTGGATGTTGGCCTGGACGAGGCCGAAGCTCGCGAGCGGCGCCTGGCGCAGCCCGCGCAGCCGGTCCGGCGGGACGTCGGGGACGTTGACGTTGAGCGTGCGCCGGTCGAGCGGCACGTCGCCCGCCGCGTCGCCCGCCATCCACGCGAGCACGTGGTCGGTGACGAGCCGCGCCGTGTCCCAGTGCTGCGGCTCCGCCGCGTCGACGGAGACCGCGAGCGAGCGGATGCCGTGCGTCATCGCGGACAGCGCGGCGCCGACCGTCCCCGAGTGGAGGATCGCGTTGCCCGTGTTGGCGCCCTTGTTGGCGCCCGACAGCAGGAGGTCCGGCCGCGGGCCGAACCCGCCGTACGCGGCGACGAACGCGATGAGCGCGGGCGCGGCCCGCACCGCCCAGGACGTGACCTCGTCGGGCAGGCCGGGCGCCCGCCGCGGCTCGACGGCGAGCCGGCCGTCGCGCTCCGCGCCGAGCAGCGACGCGCTCGCGCCCGACGACTCGCGCGCGGGCGCGGCGACGACGACCTCGTACCCCGCGTCGAGCGCCGCGCCGGCGAGCACCGCCAGCCCGGGCGAGTCGATCCCGTCGTCGTTCGTCACGAGCGCGCGCACGATGCCTCCTGGGTCGGTCCTGGTCGTCGGTCTACGGCCGCGCCTCGCGCACCGTGACGCGGGACGCGAGGCGCTCGATCTGGTCGCGGCGGCCCGTGCCGAGCCCGCGACGGGTCACGTTGAGCGCGCCGGCCGCCGCGCCGAGACGCACCGCGGCGGGCAGGTCGAGCCCGCGCCCGAGCCCCACGGCGATCCCGGCAGTCATCGAGTCCCCGGCGCCGCGGTGGTCGACGGTCGTGATGCGCGGCGTGCGCACCGTGTAGGTGTGGTCGCGCGTCACGAGCAGGGACGGGTCGTGGGCGCGCGAGACGACGAGGGCGCGCGGCCCGGCGTCGACCATGGCGCGTGCGGCGGCGAGGAGCGCCGCCTCCGTGTCGTCGTCGGCGAACCCGCCCTCGACCATCTCCTCGTGGCTGATCTTGAGGACCGCCCCGGGGGCGGACGCGACGGCGCGCGCCTGCTCCCCGGAGAGGTCCGCGACCACCTGGCGCTCCGACGCGTGCAGGTCGCGCGCGAGGCGCGCGAAGAACGACGCCGGGACCCCGACGGCGGTCTCCGACCCGGTGAGGATGGTCACCGCGGCGTCGAGCCCGGAGACGAGGACCGTGCCGTACAGGTCGTCGACCTCGTGGCGGTTGAGGGGGAACGGGTCCATGCTCACGACCTCCTCGCGCGAGCCGCCGCGCCGGTCGTGCACGTACGCGCCGTTCGCGCCGGTCGTCGTCGCCCGCAGGTCGAGGTGCTCCGCGCGCGCGAGGTGCGCCGCGACGCTGCCGGTCTCCCCGCCGAACGGCCCGCACACGACGACGTGCGCGCCGAGCGAGTACGCCATGCGCGCGAGCCACAGGCCCTGGCCGCCCGGGTGGACGTGGACCTCGGGCGACGTCTCGTACGGGCCCGCCGGCTCGATCTCGACCGTGAGGAGCGGCGTGAGGGCGAGCACGCACACCGCCGGCGTGCGTGCGGGCTCGTCGGACGGGCCGGCGAGCGGCCCGGGCGGCGGGGTGGCGCTCATCCGTCGAGGCTAGGGCGGCGGCGTGCGCCTCACCCGTCGAACGACGGCACGGCGTGCACGGCAGCCCCGGGGGCGAGCGGGTCGGCCGCGCGCTCGGGCGACCGCCCGAGCCGCGCGTCGAGCCACCCGGCCAGGCGGTCCGGGCGGTCGGTCATGATCGCGTCGACGCCGCGGCCGAGCAGGTCCTCCCACTCGTCCGTCGTGTTCGCCGTCCAGCAGTGCACGCGCAGTCCCGCCCCTCGCACCGCCTCGACGAGGCCCGGCTCGTGCGCGAGGAGCGCGACGTCCGGGTTGCACGCGACGACGCCGAGGTCCGCGCACACCGCGACGAGCTCGTCGAGGCTGTCGGGGCGCAGCACCAGGAGCAGGGCGCGCGCGAGGTGCCCGGCCGCGTCGCGCAGCGCGGCGACCGTGGGCGGCCAGAACGACTGGACGACGGTGCGGTCCGCGAGCCCGGCGGCGTCGACGTGCCGGGTGACGAGCGGGACGTCCTCGACCGACCACACGCCCTTGAGCTCCACGAGGAGCTCCAGCCCCGGCCGCTGCGCGGCGAACCGCGCGACCTCCTCGAACGTCGGCACGCGCTGGCCCACGAACGCGCGCGAGAACGACGACCCGGCGTCGAGCGCGCGCACCTCGGCGAGCGTGAGAGCGTCCACACGGCCCGTCCCGTCGGTCGTGACGTCCACGACGTCGTCGTGCAGCACGACCGTGCGGCGGTCGGCCGTGAGGCGCACGTCGAGCTCGATCGCGTCCGCCCCGGCGCGACACGCCGCCTCGAACGCCGCGAGCGTGTTCTGCGGCGCGACGGACGAGTTGCCGCGGTGACCGACGACGAGCGGCCGGCCCGCGCGCTCGGCGGCCGGCCGGAGCAGCCGTGGGCCGGGGGAGGCGTGCGACACGTCGGTCGCGGTGCGGTCGGGCGACATGGGGTCAGTCTCGCGCGCGACCCCGCCGCCGTCCTTCCCGGGCGGGCACGCCGCCGACTTTCACCCGGGTGTCAGCGGCTCCGGCCGGTGAGCGCGAGGAGTCGCGCGAGGTCGTCGGCGTCGTCGGCGACGTCGAGCGGTCGGAGCAGCCGCCCGGGCTCGTCGCGCGTCGAGCGGGACTGCGCGTAGTGCAGCGACCACGCGACGAGCGCCGGGTCCACGTCCTCGGGCGCACCGGTCGCGCGCGCGAGGTCCCACGCGTGCACCACGAGGTCGAACGTCAGCTGGGCGCAGTACTCCGCGCCCGACTCGTCGCCGTAGGACAGGTGCACGCGACGCTCCAGCGCGCCGGGCGCGAGGAACGCCTCGCGCGCCTGGACCGACGCGTCGACCCACCGGTCGACGGGGTCGTCGCCGAGGACGTCGCCGTCGAGCACGGTCCCCACGTCCTCGATCCAGCGCCCCGCGAGGAGCTCGGGCGCCCAGAGCTGCTCGACGGTGAGGTGGTTGACGAGGTCGCGCACCGTCCAGTCCGAGTCCGGCGTGGGCACGGCCCAGGCGTCGTCGTCGAGCGGTCGCACGAGCGCGTCGACCGCACCGATCGCGTCGCCGTGGGCGGCGAGGACGTCCATGCGAACCTCCCGGGGCGGGTGCTGCCGTGGCTCCTCCACGGTGGCACGCCGGGTCGCGCGGCGCAGGTCGAGAGCGGCCGGGTGGCGCGGCCCGCGGCCCCGGGGACGGGGGGACCGCGGGCCGCACGTCTCAGACCGACACGACGATCTTCACGTGGTCGTCCTTGTGGTCGATCAGCTCGCGGTAGCCCTTCTCCACGACGTCCTCCACCGCGATGCGGCCCGTGACGAACGGCGCGAGGTCCACCTTGCCGTCCTGCACGAGGCGGATCGCGGCCGGGTGGTCGTCCGCGTACCCGATCGCGCCCTTGATCGTCAGCTCGCGCAGCAGCACGGTCATGACGTCGAGCGTCGGCGGCTCGGAGAACAGCGCGACGATCTGGAGCGTGCCGCCCGCCTTGAGCGCGCGGGTCAGCGTGTCGAGCACGGGCTGCGCGCCCGAGCACTCGATCGCGACGTCGGCGCCGCGGCCGTCGGTGAGCTCGAGGACGCGCGCGGCGACGTCGACCTCGCGCGGGTCGAGCACGACGTCGGCGACGCCCGTCTCGAGCGCCTTGGCCTTGCGCGCCCCGCTCACCTCGGTGACGACCGCGCGCGCCCCGATCGCGTGCAGCACGGCGCACGTGAGCAGGCCGATCGGCCCCGCGCCGCCGACGAGGACCGTGTCGCCCGCCTTCGCCCCCGAGAGCCGGACGCCGTGGTACGCGACGGCCAGCGGCTCGACGAGCGCCGCCTGGTCCAGCGGAACGTCGCCCACCGGGTGCACCCACCGCCGCTCGACCACGATGTGCTCCGCCAGCCCGCCGCCGCGGCCGGAGATGCCGATGAAGCCCATCTTCACGCAGGCGTTGTAGAGGCCGTCGCGGCACGGCGGGCACTCGCCGCACACCATGAACGGCTCGACGACGACGGCGTCCCCGACCGCGAGGCCCTCGACCCCCTCGCCGAGCTCCTCGACCACGCCGGAGAACTCGTGCCCGAACACGACGGGCAACGTCTCGCCCGACAGCGGGTGCGGCTGCGTCTGCGACGGCGCCGGCGGGAACGGGCCCTCGAGGAACAGGTGCAGGTCCGAGCCGCAGATGCCCGTCCAGGCGGGCCGGATCTTCACGGTGCCCGGCTGCGTCACGGGCTCCGGCACCTCCTCGACGCGGAGGTCTTCCTTGCCGTGGTACCGGGCCGCCTTCATGCTTCTCACCTCGATCGTCGTGCCGCGCGCACCGGTCGGTGCGCGGCGGCCGGCACGGGACCGACCCCGGCAGGACTTCGGCGGGGCCGTGCGACCGACCGCACCTCCACGGTAGGCACGACCCGCCCGCGGACCCGCCGCCGAAGGTCCCGCGCGACGGGGACGGTCGTCGTCGTTCGCGCCGACGCCGACGCGCCAGGCCCGCGATACTGGGGCGCGTGACTCCGAGCCCCACCCCCGCGCACCGCCCCGCCGACCGACCCGGTGAGGTGCGCGCGTGACCGACCGCTGGACGTGGCCGGCGTACGTGGGCGTGGTCGGGGGAGCGCTGCTCTTCGCGGCGTTCCTCGTCCCCGCGCTCGCGTGGCAGTACCGCCGCTACGGGCGGCTGAGCGGGCGCCGGCTCCTCGGTGCCGCCGCGGTCGCCGTGTACGGCGTCGCGCTCGTCGCGTACACGCTCCTGCCGCTGCCCGGAGGCGACCTCGCCGCCTGGTGCGCGCAGCACGGGGTGCCCCGGCCCGAGCTCGTGCCGGGCCACTCGCTCGACGACGTGCGGCGCGAGACCGCGGGGCTCGGCGTCGGCGCGACCCTGCGCAGCGTCGTCGTGCTCCAGGTCGTCTTCAACGTCGTGCTGTTCGTCCCGTGGGGCATGCTCGTGCGGCGCTACCTCGGCCGTGGGCTCGCCGTCGCGACGCTGTCCGGCCTGCTCGCCTCGCTGCTCGTCGAGACGACGCAGTACACCGGGATCTTCGGGCTCGTCCCGTGCTCGTACCGGGTCGCGGACGTCGACGACGTGCTCGCGAACACGCTCGGCGCCCTCCTCGGCGCGCTCCTGGCGCCGCTCCTGCTGCGGTGGATGCCGCGCGCGGGCGAGCTCGTGGCCGGACGCGGCCGGGCCCGGCCCGTGACCGTGTGGCGACGCTGGCTCGGGATGGTGCTCGACGCGCTGCTCCTGACGGCCCTGGGCGTGGTGCTCCAGGTGGGCTACCGCACCCTCCTCTCCGCGCTCGGCCGCCCGCTCCCCGACGGCACCGACACGACGCAGTGGCTCGTGGGGACCGTCGTCCCGTTCGTCGCGGTGTTCGTCGTGCCGACGCTCCTCGGCGACGGCGCGTCGTGGGGCCAGCGGACCGTGTGGCTCGCCCCGCGGTGGTCGGACCGGCGCGGCACCGTGGGTCGCCGCGTCGCGCGCGCGGCGAGCGGCGGCGCGCTGTGGGGCGCGCTCGGCGTCCTCGCGGGCGTGCCCGCGGCGGGTGGGGCGCTCGCGGTCGCGAGCGACGTCGCGGCGCCTCTCGCGGTGCTCGTCGCCGTGGTGTCCGTGGTCGCGGTGCCGTGCACACGCGGGCGCCGGGGGCTGTCGGGCGTCGTCAGCGGGGCCGAGGTGCGCGACGTCCGCGAGGGTGCGCTCAGCCGCGGGTGAGCAGACCGATCACCAGGGCGATCGTGCCCCAGATCGCGAGCCCGCCCCCGACGGCGATCCCCATCCCGTGGGCACCCGTCGAGGCGGATCGGCGCGCGCCTCGGGCGGCCGTCGCGGCGATCGCGAGGCCGGACACGACGAGCACAGCCCCTGCCACGATCCAGAACATCGCGAGTACCGTCCCATACGTCCCCCCGGTGGCGCATCGTGAACGAGCGTCCAGGAGCGGCGGCCCGGCTGCGGCCCCGCGCCGCGCGGCCCCGACCTGCGGGTTCTGGCCGCCGGTCTTCTCGGAGAGCGAACACGGCCCGTGAGACGGGTTGCGCGCGGGCCGTGCGGCAACGCACCGTGTGCGCGTGCCCACCACGCCCGAGCGCCCCGTCCGCCGCATCCTGTTCCCCGGCCGCCACCACGTCGTCACGCGCTACCAGGTGGACTACCTGCGCGCCCTGCGCGCCGGGCTGGTGCGCGACCTGGACGGCCGCCGCGTCCGCTGCGACCCCGGGGTCGAGGTCGTGTGGGTCGTCACGTCCGCGAACCACGCGGGCACGCGCCGCAACCCGCTGCCGGGCCACCGGCGCGAGGCGCTCGTCGAGAACGTGACGACGCGCGAGGGGCTCGCGTCCGTCGTCGTGCCCGTGCCCGACGTCGCGCCCGACGACCGGTTCGCCCAGCTCGTCCTCACGAGCGTCGCGACGGCGACCGGCGTCGCGCCCGACCCGGCCGACACCGTCGTCGCGTGCTCCACGCCGCCGCTCGTCGACGCCTACCGCGCGCTCGGCTACCGCGTCGCGGGCGTCGAGCTCGACGCCGCCGAGCCCGACGGCGAGGCGCCCGCCCGGCCGTGGGACGTCGTCGAGCAGATCGCCGCGGGCGACGAGCGCTGGCGCGACGTCGCGCACCCAGCGGTGGCGGAGTTCTTCGCGCGGTACCGGTTCGTCGAGGACGTGCGGCGCATCTTCGCCGACCCCGTCGTGTCCGGCGACGGCGACCTCACGTCGACGCGCGACTACCGCACGTACGCGGCGGCGTTCGAGGACGCGTCCGCGCGCAAGTGGGCCCAGGTGGCCCCGTACGTGCGGCCTGGCCGGATCGTCGACATCGGGTGCGCGACGGGCGGCCTGCTCGAGCACGTCGCGCGCGAGCCGCGCCTGCACGAGTCCGACCTGTTCGGGGTCGACGTCGCACGCCACCTCGTCGCGGAGGCGGAGCACAAGAAGGCGCAGGGCGTGTTCGCGAACTCGCACGTGTGGTTCGTGCAGGCCAACATCCTCGACCGGTCGGTGATGCCCGACGCGTCGGTCGACACGACCCTGACGATCGCGCTCACGCACGAGGTGTCGTCCTACGGCGACGGCGTGCGCGACGTCGAGACCTTCGCGCGCCGCGTCCACGACCACACGCGGCCCGGCGGGGTGTGGATCAACTCCGACGTGTGCGGACCCGCCGAGCCCGACCGGGACGTCGTGCTCACGCTGCGCACCGACGACGGCGCCCGCGCGGACGGCGACGGCCCGCACGGCGCGCGCACGGACCTCGACGCGCTCGCGCGCGAGGACGTCGCGGCCTGGGTCGGGGCGCTCTCCACGGACGCGCGCCTGGCCCAGTTCGCGCACGACTTCCCGCGCCTGTCCGGAGCGGCGTTCGCGCCCGAGCGACTCGCGGCCGGGTCGTGGCGGCTCACGCTGCGCGAGGCGATGGAGTTCCTCACGCGCAAGGACTACGTGGACAACTGGCTGTCCGAGAACCACGAGCGGTTCTGCGACCTCACCGGCCCGCGCTGGGCCGACCTGCTCACCGCGGCCGGGTTCGCGCTCGAGCCGGGCAGCGGCGCGTGGCGCAACGAGTGGCTCGACGAGCACTCCTTCGCGCCCGTCGCCGCGCTGCACGACGCCGCGACGGGCGAGCCCGTGGACTGGCCGGACACGCACGTGCTCACCGTCGCGCGCCGCCCCGAGCTCGGCGGCTGACCGACCCCGGGGACCCGGCGCGACCGGGTGAGCGCGCGGGGTCGCCGTCGTACGCTCGGAGGCGTGCTCCTCGACGCCCGCACGCTGCGCGGCCTGCAGGACGGGACGGTGACGGTCGCGTTCCGCCGCTGGACGACGCCCCGCGTGCGGGTCGGCACGCGGCAGCGCACCCGGGTCGGCGTGGTCGAGGTGACGTCGGTCGAGCGGGTCGCGACGGGCCCGGACGGCGCGCCCCTGCTGTCCGACGACGACGCGCGGCGCGCGGGCGCGACCTCGCCCACCGCGGTGGTCGCCCGGGGCGCGGCCCGCGAGGGCGACCTCTACCGCGTGGGCATCCGGCTCGCGGGCCCGGACCCGCGCGTCGCGCTGCGCGAGGACGCGGACCTGGACGCGACCGCCGTCGAGCAGATCCGCGCGGCGCTCGCGCGCAAGGACCGCGCGGCCACCGAGCCGTGGACCCGCCAGTACCTGGAGCTGATCGCGGCGCACGAGGGCGTCGTCGCGCGCGAGCTCGCGGCCGGGCTCGGCATGGCGCGCGACGACTTCAAGGTGCGGGTGCGCCGGCTCAAGGAGCTGGGCCTCACCGAGAGCCTCGACGTCGGCTACCGCCTGTCGCCGCGCGGGCGCGCCTACCTCGACGCGACGGCCGACCCGGCGGGCTAGACGTCCGCGCCGATGGCGGGCAGGCCGTCGATGCTCGCGGCGTTGCGCTCGTGCCAGTACGTGTCGAAGTACGCGGGGTCGCGGCGCTCGTGCGCGCGGTCGAGCACGTCGCGGTCCTCGACGAACGCGAGCCGCGGCACCGAGAAGCCGCACGAGTCGGAGACGCGCTCCACGTCCACCACGACGATCCCGCGCTGCCCGATCTCGCGCTCCTTGGCGAACGCCGGGCGCAGCGCGTCGAACTCGGGCGTGCCGACCTCGACGTACCGGCCGCGCCCGTGCAGCCGCACGATGTTCGGCGGCCCGTCGAACGCGCAGAACATGAGGACGACGCGCCCGTTCTCGCGCAGGTGCGCGGCGGTCTCCGCGCCGGACCCCGTGTAGTCGAGGTAGGCGACCGTGCGCGGGTCGAGCACCGCGAACGTCCCCGCCATCCCCTTGGGGGACACGTTGACGTGGCCGTCCGCCGCGAGCGGCGCCGTGCCGACGAAGAACACGGGCTGCGCGAGCACGAACCGCGCGAGCCGCTCGGTGATCTCGGGGTGGACCGTCGCCATGGCGCCAGTCTGGCACCCGCGTCGGCGGGCGGGAGGAGCGTCCGGAGGATGAGCCCGACACCGGCCGACCACGACCTGCGGCGGGCGACGACCGCGGCAACCTGCCCGACCTCGACGACGACGAGTGGGCCGCGTACCGCGCGCAGGTCGAGGGTGCCGCGGTCGAGGCGGCGCGGCGCGCGGGGGAAAGGTCTTGAGCCCGGTCCTCAGACGCGCTCGAGGAGGACCGCGACCTCGTAGTGCGACGTCTGCGGGAACATGTCGAGCACGCGCGCGGCGCGCGGACGCAGCGACGGCATGAGAGCCAGGTCGCGCGCGAGCGACGTCGCGTTGCAGCTCGAGTAGACGACGTGCCGGACGCCCGAGTCCTCGAGCCACGTGCTGAGGGTCTCGCCGATGCCGCGGCGCGGCGGGTTCACGACGACGAGGTGGGGCGCCGTCCGCTGCGCGAGCGCGAACGCCGTCGCGTCCTGCGCGAGGAACGTCGTGCGGTCCAGCCCGGCGTCGCGCGCGGTGAGCCGCGCGCTCGCGACGGCCTCCGCGCTCGTCTCGACGCCCACGACGTCCCGGTCCGGCCCCGCGACGTGCAGCGCGAACCCGCCCACGCCGCAGTAGAGGTCCCAGACCGTGGCGGGCGCGGCGTCGTCCACCCACTCCCGGCCCTGGCGGTACAGGGCGGCGGCGACGTCGGTGTTCGTCTGGAAGAAGCTCTGCGGGCGCAGGTGCAGGTCGATCCCGTTGACGCGCATGCGCAGCGTCTCGGCCGCGGTGAGCAGGACCTCCGTGTCGCCCTCGACCACGGCCTTGTGCTCGGGGTGGAGGTTGACGGAGACGACGCGCAGCGACGGCAGGGCGTCGAGCAGCGTCGGGAGGTGCTTGCGGATCCGCGGCAGGCTCTCCGTCGAGCGGAGCACGAACCGGGCCATGAGGTCGCCGTCGGGGGAGAGCGTCACGAGGACGTACTTGAGCTCGCCGCGGCGGGCGCGCACGTCGTAGGGGACGAGGCGGGCCCGCGTGACGAAGTCCGCGAACGCGCCGAACGACGCCTGGAGCGCGGGCGGGTAGAGCGGGCAGTCCGTGAGGTCGACGCCGCCGCCCTCGGCCAGGATGCCGAGCACCGGGGCGTCGGTCGTGCCCGTGACGACCATCTTCGCCTTGTTGCGGAAGCCGGACTCGGCGGACTCGACCGTGGGCAGCCAGGTCAGGTCCGGGGCGAGCGGGCCGAGGAGCGCGGCGCAGTGCTCCTGCTTGCCCGCGACCTGCGCGGGGTACGCCAGGTCGAGGAGGGTGCACGACCGGCACCGGCCGGCGTCGTAGTGGTGGCACTGCACTCGTTCGAGTCTACGGGCGCCCGGGAGCCGCACGATCACGTCGTGGGAGCGCTCCCTGGCGTGGCGCGGCATCCTCCGCTACGGTCGTGGCAGCGCTCCCACACCTCCTGTGGCAGCGGTGTCGCCGGCCGAGCCGGCGACTGCGGTTCCGACGAAGCAACCGAACAGGAGCAGATCCGGCATGACTCACGACAGGCGGAGAAGAAGCAGGCGAGCGTGGGCCGCGGTGGTCGCCGCGGTCCTCGCGGTGACCGGGGCGGTCGTCGGCGCGGCCCCGGCGAGCGCGGTCCCGGAGACCATCCCGCTCACGATCACCAACGACTCGGGCAGGGGACCGATCTACCTGTACGTGCTCGGCGAGCGCGACGGCGTCGCGGGCTGGGCCGACGCGGGCGGCACGTTCAACCCCTGGCCCGGCGGGGTCGGGCCCGTGCCCGTCCCCGCGCCGGACGCGTCGATCGCAGGCCCCGGGCCGGGCCAGTCGGTGACGATCCGGCTTCCGAAGCTCTCGGGCCGCGTCTACTACTCGTACGGCCAGAAGATGTCGTTCCAGATCGTGCTCGACGGGAAGCTCGTCCAGCCCGCGGTGCAGAACGACTCCGACCCGAACCGCGACATCCTCTTCAACTGGACCGAGTACACGCTCAACGACGACGGGCTGTGGATCAACAGCACGCAGGTCGACCACTGGTCGGCGCCGTACCAGGTGGGCGTCCAGCGCGCGGACGGGCACGTCCTGTCCACGGGCATGCTCAAGCCGGACGGGTACCAGGCGTTCTACACCGCACTGGAGTCCGCGGGGTGGGGCGGGCTGATCCAGCGCGCACCCGACGGCAGCGTGCTGCGCGCGCTCAACCCGTCCCACGGCATCGACGTCGGCCGGATCTCCTCGGCCGCGATCGACTCGTACGTCACCGACGTGTGGAACTCCTACCGCACGCGCGACATGGTCATCACGCCGTTCTCCCACGAGCCCGGCACGCAGTTCCGCGGGCGGGTCGACGGCGACTGGTTCCGTTTCAGGAACGGGTCCGGGCAGGAGGTCGCGGCCTTCACGAAGCCCGACGCGTCGAGCGTGTACGGGTGCCACCAGGACCTCCAGGCGCCGAACGACCACGTCGTCGGACCCATCGCGCGCACGCTGTGCGCGGCGCTCATCCGCACCACCGCGCTGACCAACCCGAACCAGCCCGACGCGAGCAGCGCCGGCTTCTACCAGGACCCGCGCACCGACGTGTACGCGAAGCTCGCGCACCAGCAGATGGCGAACGGGCGGGCGTACGCGTTCGCGTTCGACGACGTCGGCGCGCACGAGTCGCTCGTGCACGACGGCGACCCGCAGGCGGCGTTCATCCGGCTCGACCCGTTCACGGGGACCGCCACGCCCATCGGCGACGGCGGGACCACCCAGGAGCCGAACGAGCCCGACCCCGGCACCGGCCTGCCCACCGGCACCGGAACGATCCGCGTCGACGGCACGCTGTGCCTCGACGTGCCGTGGGCGGACCCGCGCGACGGGAACCAGGTGCAGCTCGCCACGTGCAGCGGCAACGCCGCGCAGCAGTGGACCCGCGGCTCCGACGGGACGGTCCGCGCGCTCGGCAAGTGCCTCGACGTCGCGGGCAGCGGCACGGCCGACGGCACCGTCGTGTGGATCTACACGTGCAACGGGACGGGCGCCCAGCAGTGGGTCTACGACGCCGGGACGAAGGCGCTGCGCAACCCGCAGTCCGGCAAGTGCCTCGACGCCCAGGGCGGCGCGCCGCTGCACGACGGCCAGAAGGTGCAGCTGTGGACGTGCAACCAGACCGCCGCCCAGCGCTGGACGCTCTGACGTCGCGCTGAGCCCGGTGCCCGACGACGTCCCGTGAGCGGGCGTCGTCGGGCACCGGCGTGCGGGGGAGGCGAGGGGCCCGCCGCGTGGTGCTGCGCGGTCAGGCCGGCTTCGTCACCTTGCCGTCGAGCCACAACGTGTCCGACTCGTCGCGGTGCGTGCCCGACGAGCCCACGTGCTTCGACGGGATCTGCGGGCCCTTGGTGATGACGTGCACCATCGCCATGCCGTGACCGCGGCCCAGGCCGTACTCGTCCTTGAGCCACTCGAGGATGGGCCCCGCCTTCGTCGTCTCGTCGAACCCGCGCTCGTGCGCGAGGTCGACGATCTGGCGCGGGGTCAGTCCGGTCTTGTCCTCGACCGCGTCGAGATAGGCCTGGAAGGACATGCGAGCTCCTCGTCGTCGGGGGCGGTCGGTCGACCTGCCGTCGAACCTATCGACGGCCGCCCACACCCGGACTCATCGCTCGCCCGCGCCCCGCACCGGGGGTCGTCGCTCCCCCCCCCGCGACCGGGTGCGGGGTGCGGGCCCTCGTGGCACTGTGGCGGCTCGCCCCGAGTCGCAGGAGGTCCGTGCGTGGACGAACACCCGTCGATCGACGTCCCCGGTGACGACGCCGACCTCGTCACGTCGATGCCGCCGTCGGAGTACGAGCCCGTGGAGGAGTGGGTCCTGTCCTCCACCGAGGACCTGTCCGCGCTGCGCGCAGGTCTCATGGGCACGCTCGAGCGCCACGGCGCCAAGTCGACCGGCCGGTTGTCGTCCACCCCGGACAAGCTCGTGCTCATCGCGTCCGAGCTCGCGACCAACGCCCTGCGCCACGGTCTGCCCCCGACGATCGTGCGCCTCGCGCGCCACCACGAGCGGTTCCTCCTCGAGGTCGCCGACCACGACACCTCGACCGAGCCCGTCTACGCCGGCCGCCGCATCCCCGGCGCCGGCGGCGTGGGCCTGCACATGGCGCGTCAGCTCTCGCTCGACGTCGGTTGGTACCGCACCGACGACGTCAAGACCGTCTGGGCGACGTTCACCGCCTGAGGCCGGGCGGACCCCGGCTCCGGATCGCCTGCACGGCCTCGGCACGACGGTGGGCCCCGTGGGGTTCGAACCCACAACCTACGGATTAAAAGTCCGCAGCTCTGCCAGTTGAGCTAGAGGCCCCGGACGCCGCTCGACGTCCCCGCACAGGCTACCCGCGTGCCGAGTTCGGCAGCTCGCGCCGAGATCGGCAGTCCCGTCCGGGATCGGCAGTCCGGACTGCCGATCTGAGCCGCGGATGCCGATCTCGACGACGTCTGCCGAAGTGGGAGTCGCGCGGGCGCGGACCCTACGCGGGTCGCGGAACGGTGTCACGCCGGGTCTTGATCCGTGAGAAATTCGGTGAGAAACGGGCGATTCGCTTGCGAGCGGGACGCGTTCTTGTTTCGGTGGAGAAGACCGAGGAGCCCGCGGGAGGGTGCACCGACGGCAGGTCACGCTCTCCAGGCGTGAGCCGCACGGACGTGTCCCGCAGGCTCCGCCCGGCGACGAGAGGAGCTCTCGTGCTCACCCTGACCGACAACGCACGTACCGCTGTCCACGACCTGCAGACCCAGGCCGGTGTCCCCGAGGGAGGCGGTCTGCGGATCGCCGAGTCCGCGGACCAGGCGGGCAGCTTCGAGCTCGCGCTCGTGCCCGCCCCGCAGCCTGACGACACGGTCGTCGAGGACGGTGAGGCGAAGGTGTTCGTGGAGTCCTCCACGGCGCCGACCCTCGCGAACCTCACGCTCGACACGGACCCGAACGCGCAGGGACCGGCGTTCGTCCTGACGCCTCAGGGCTGATTCGTTCTTCCGGCGCCCGCGCCGGCTGATCTCGGCGACGCGTCCACCTCCTCCGGACGTCGTCCTCGATCGCACGACGGGCCGTCCGCCTCGGCGGGCGGCCCGTCGTCGTGCGGCGGCACGGCCACGCCCCCGCACCTCGGGCGCCGCGTCGTGAGCGCGTTCGACGCGCCGCGCGGACGTGTGCTTATGATGCGTATCCCTTTCTCCCCTTTTAGGTGGTATGCGTCATGCACGAGGTACATCACTTCTCGTACGGGGCAGTGACGCCCCTCATCGCCTACCTGGCCGCCGTCGTCGGGTCGGCGTGCGGCCTCTCGGCGGTCTCCCGTTCCCGCGTGGACGCGTCGTGGAAGGTGCGCTCCGCGTGGCTGTGGCTCGGCGCGACGGCCATCGGCGGCACCGGCATCTGGGTCATGCACTTCGTCGCGATGCTCGGGTTCACGGTCGACGGCATGCCGATCTACTACGACGTGCCGCTCACGGTCGCGTCCGCGGCGGTCGCCGTCGTGGTCGTCTCGATCGGCCTGCACCTGGTGATGATGGCCAGGTACCAGCTCGGCCGGCTCGTCGCAGGCGGCGTCATCGCGGGGCTGGGTGTCGCGGGGATGCACTACATGGGCATGGCCGCGATGCGCATGAACGGCGAGATGCACTACAGCCCCGTGTCGGTCGTGCTCGCGGTGACCATCGCGGTCGTCGCGGCGACGGTGGCGCTGTGGCTGTGCGTCCACGCGCGCGGCGGGACGATGCTCACCGTGTCGGCCCTCGTCATGGGCGTCGCGGTCGCGGGCATGCACTACACGGGCATGTGGGGCATCTCGGTGACGGGCCAGACGGGGGCGCCGGAGGCGGGCGTCCCGATGATCGACCTGCTCGGCGCGCTCCTCCTGGGCGCGGGCGGCACGGTCCTGCTCCTCGTCTTCATCGTGGTCGGCTCGCGCACCGAGAGCGAGCGACGCCGCTACGAGTCGTTCCGGGAGCGGGTCGCCGACGAGCGCGTCGCCGACGCCTCGTAGCCCGGGCCCTGCGCGCGAGCGGCGCGCCCGGGCGGCGACGAGGCCGACCCGGGCGCGTCAGGGTCGCAGGCCCACGCAGTCGAGCGCCCAGAACGCGTCCGCGTACACGAGCCGTCCGCGCATCCAGGGCACGTGGCCCGAGAGGGGCACGACCTGGAAGGCGTGCGCCGGGATCCGGTCCGACGGCGCGACGAACCCGAGCCCGCCCCCGGCCACGAAGCCGTGCCGGGGGTAGTAGCCGGGGTCTCCCTCGAGGAAGACGAGCGGCCACCCCGCGGCGTCCGCCGCGTCCAGCGCGTGCCGCACGAGCGCACCACCGACCCCCGTGCGCTGCCGCTCGGGGACGACGCCGAGCGGCGAGAGCACGAGCACCTCGACGAGGCGATCGGGCGCGTCGAGCCACGAGCGCGTGAGCATGACGTGCCCGACGACCTCCTCCGTGCCGTCCGCGCGCTCGGCGGTCGCGACGAACGACAGACCGGGGACGTACGCGCTCGAGGCGCGCAGCGCGTCCACGAGGTCGGCGACGACCTCCTCGCCGGGCCCGAACGCCCGCAGCACGACGTCGCGGACGGTCGCGGCGTCGTCGGGCACCTCGGGGCGGACGACGACGGACGGCGACGGCGGCGGCGTGACGGACCCCATGCCGCGAGGTTAGGGCGCCGCGGTACCCGAGGGCCCCTGAATTTCCTGCGACAACCGCTGGGCGGACCGGCCCGTCAGGCCGCGGGGCCGACGATCCAGGAGCCGCCCACCACGGCGGCGCCGAGCGTCACGACGAGGAACACGCCCACCCAGACCAGGCCGGGCACGTGGGTGAGGCGGGCGAGGATGTCCGCGTCCGACGTCGCGGCCCGCCCGCGCGAGCGCTCGCCCTGCAGCTCGAGCACGGGACGGACCGCGCCGAGCAGGAGGAACCACGTGACGGCGTAGGCGACGGCGCTCTGCACGTCCGGCGTCGCCCACCACGACACGCCGACGAGCGCGGCGCCCGTGACGAGGACCGACCACAGCCCGAACCAGTTGCGGATCTGCAGGAGCATGAGGGCGAGCAGCACCACGAGGAGCCACAGGAGCCCCACGGCGTAGCCCTGGCGCAGCAGCGCCGCCGCACCGAGCCCGATGAGCCCCGGGCCCACGTAGCCCATGAACGCCGTGAGGATCATGCCGAACCCGCGCGGCCTCCCGGACGACACGGTGAGCCCCGAGGTGTCGGAGTGGAGCCGGATGCCGGACAGGCGCCGGCCCGTGAGCAGGGCGGCGAGCGCGTGCGACGCCTCGTGCGCGATCGTCACGACGTGGCGCGCGACGCGCCACACGGGCGTCACGAGCACGACGGCGAGCGCGAGCACGCCCATGACGAGGACCACGGCCGGGTCCGGGGGAGCGACGGGCGTCGTCGCGGCCTGCCAGACCTGCCCGACGACGTCCCCGAGCGAGGACGCCGTGTCGCCCGCGGTCGCGGCGAGGGTGGGCGAGAGGAGCGCGTGCACGCGCGCCATTCCACCACAGCGGCCGCGCTGCGGGGCGTGCCCGGCCGGTGCGAGACGCACCTCACCCGGCCCCTCGGCGTCGGGCATGAGACACTGGAGGCTCGAGGGCAGCGCGATCCCGCGCGCCCCGCGTCGTGGAGATCCCCCCGGATTGCGTGCGGCGGACCCCGATCCTTGAGCCCCGAGAGGCCCATCACCTGTGACTTCCTTTGCCGATTTCGGCCTGCCCACCCCCGTCGTGCGCGAGCTCTCGCGCCAGGGGATCGACTCACCCTTCCCCATCCAGACCGCCACGCTGCCCGACTCGCTCAAGGGCCGCGACGTCCTGGGCCGCGGCCGCACCGGCTCCGGCAAGACCCTCGCGTTCTCGCTGCCGACCGTCTCGCGCCTGTCGTGGGCCAAGACGTCGCGCCACCCGCGCCGGCCGCGTGCCCTCGTGCTGTGCCCGACGCGCGAGCTCGCCAACCAGATCAACGCCACCATGGAGCCGGTCGCGAAGGCCCTCGGCCTCGTGACGACGACGATCTTCGGCGGCGTCGCGCAGTCGCGCCAGGTCGCCGCGCTCGACAAGGGCGTGGACATCGTCATCGCGTGCCCCGGCCGCCTCGAGGACCTCCTCAACCAGCGCCTGCTCACGCTCGACGGCATCGAGATCACCGTGCTCGACGAGGCGGACCACATGGCCGACCTCGGGTTCCTGCCCGGCGTGAAGCGCATCATGGACAAGACCCCGAAGCACGGGCAGCGCATGCTGTTCTCCGCGACGCTCGACAACGGCGTGGACCAGCTCGTCAAGCGCTACCTCAGCAACCCGGTGCGCCACTCGGTGGACGACGCCGCGGCCGCGCCCCCGCAGATGACGCACCACATCCTCGCGGTGCGCGACGCGGACGCGAAGAAGCAGATCGTGCACGAGCTCGCCTCGGGCACCGGCCGCCGCGTGCTGTTCATGCGCACCAAGCACCAGGCGAAGAAGCTCGCCAAGCAGCTCACCGCCGCGGGCGTGCCCGCCGTCGACCTGCACGGCAACCTCGGCCAGGGCGCTCGCGAGCGCAACCTCGAGGCGTTCTCCTCGGGCGCCGTCAAGGTGCTCGTCGCGACGGACATCGCCGCACGCGGCATCCACGTCGACGACGTCGAGCTGGTCGTGCACGTGGACCCGCCGGCCGAGCACAAGGCGTACCTGCACCGCTCGGGCCGCACGGCGCGCGCGGGCTCGGAGGGCGTCGTCGTCACCGTCATGCTCCCGGAGCAGCGCGGCGACGTGCGCGACCTCACGCGCAAGGCGAAGATCACGGCCCAGCCGAAGCCCGTGGCGCCCGGCGACGCGACGATCAAGGGCCTCGTCGGCGAGGTCGCGCAGTACGTGCGCCCGGCGGACATCACGCCGCCGCAGACGCAGGCGAAGCGCGGCACCGCCTCGTCCAACGGCGGGTCGCGCGCGTCGCGCCGCGGCCGCGGCCAGGGTGGCCAGGGCGGCGGTCGTCCGGCGGCGCAGGGCGGTCGTCCGGACGCGCAGGGCACGGGCACGACGGCGCAGCGCGGCCAGGGCGGTCAGCGTGCGTCGGGTGCGGGGCAGGGCGGCGGCCGCGCCGCGGCCGGAGCCGGGAACGGCACGAGCGGCCAGCCCGCGGGCCGTCGCCGGGGCGGCCGCGGCCGCGCGCAGCGCCCGGCAGGCGGGTCGAGCGCCGTCTACTCGACCTCCAGCCCGCGCTGACGCCGCCTCAGCAGGGCACGACGACGCCGCGGCCGCCACGCTCGGCCGCGGCGTCGTCGTTCCCCGGGCCGGCCGGGAACACGGGCGCGGTACGCGCGGTTGGGACCGTCGGAGGTGGACCATGACCAACCCGATCCACGAGAACCAGCGCTACGACGTCGTCAAGACCGACGAGGAGTGGCGCGCCGAGCTGTCCCCCCAGGAGTACGCCGTCCTGCGGCAGGCAGGCACCGAGCGCGCCTGGACGGGCGAGCTGCTCGACGAGAAGCGCGTCGGCGTCTACGCGTGTCGCGCGTGCGGCAACGAGCTGTTCCGCTCCGACGCGAAGTTCGACTCGCACTGCGGGTGGCCGAGCTTCTTCAGCCCGCTCGCGGGCGACCGGGTCGAGCTCCTCACCGACCGCAGCCACGGGATGATCCGCACCGAGGTGCGCTGCGCGCGCTGCGGGTCGCACCTGGGCCACGTGTTCGACGACGCGCCCCAGACCCCGACGGGCGACCGGTACTGCATGAACTCGGTCAGCCTGACGTTCGTCTCCGGCGAGTAGCCGCCCACGCGTCGGCCGCGCACGCCGCGGCGACGCCCCCGAGATAGCAGACCAGGTCCCGCACCGCGAACGTGCTGCCCAGCAGCCACGCCGCGGGCGGGACCGCGTCGTTCACGGCCGTCGCGAGACCGGCCGCCTGGGCCGCCTCGACGGCCCAGCACCACCCGAGCGCGACGGCGCCCGCGACGACGGGGCGGACGCGCGCGAGCACGAGGACCACGAGGACGTAGGTCGCGACCGCGTACAGGACGTCACCACCGACGTCGCCCCACGGGTCGGGCACCTGCGTCGCGACGAGGAGCCCCGCGAGGACGGTCGCGGCGAGCACGAGCGCGACGGTGCGGCGGCTCCGGGGCCGGCCCCGCGTCCCGTCGGACGCGGACCGGGACCGCTGCGTCACGGCGGAAGCGGACCGGGACGCCGCGGCGTCGTCGGGGGCGGTCGCGCGCGGCCGCCCCGGTGAGGTCACCGGTTGGCGTTCCAGCGCACGACGTCCTCGGAGTAGCGGTGCAGGAGCGTGGCGAGCGTCGCGACGTCGGACCGGTCCCAGCCCTCGAGCGCCTCGGTGATGGACGTGATGCGGCCGGTGTGGGCCGCGTGGAGGCGGGCCTCGCCGTCGGGGGTGAGCGTGATGAGCTGGCCGCGCGAGTCGTCCGGGTCGACCTCGCGCGCGACGAGACCCAGGGCGTGGAGCCGGCTCAGCTGGCGGGAGATGGTCGCGCGCCCGACGCCGAAGTGCGCCGCGAGCTCCGACCCGCGGACGCCCGGGTGGTCCGCGATGTGCGCGAGCAGCGGGTACGCGCTCGCCTCGAGGCCGGGGTGGATGCGGCGCGCCATCGCCGTCGCCACCGCTCCCGCGCGGCGCAGCAGGATCCGCAGCTCGCGCTCGAGGTCGACGTACGCGGGGTCCGGCTCGGCGGTCGCGACGTCGGGAGCGGGCTGGGCGGGGGCAGTCTGGGCGGACACACGCCCATCATGACGCCCCGGGCGGCGTGCGGTCACGCGCGTGTGGAAAACTCACCCGCTGGACGCTCGACCAACACGTTGGCGACACGAAGAATGCGGTCTCGAAGCGTTTCGAGACCGCATTCTCCGTGAACACCCGCCGCCCGGGTCAGCGCGCGGGACGCGCTGTCGGGTCGTCGACGACGCCCGCGGGCTCGAACGCCTCCAGGAGCGTGGACTCCGTCTCCTCGGCGAGCGACACGCGACCGGGCGTCTCGTCGGCCGGGGCCTCGTCCGCCTCGCCGGCGAGCGCGGCCTCCTGCTCGAGCCGCTGCTGCAGCCCCGTCTTGGTGCCGAGCGGCACCTCCTTGAGGAACAGGACCGCGATCAGGGCGACGAGCGCGAGCGGGACGGCGACGAGGAAGATCTCCGCGATGCCGTCGCCGTAGGACTTCTCCACGAGGTCCCGGATCGGCGCGGGCAGCGTCGACACCTCCGGCACCGCGTTGCTGCCGCCCAGGGAGTCGGCCGGGATGCCGAGCTTCACGAGCCCGTCGCTGATCGACGACGTGACCGTGGACGCGAGCACCGCGCCGAGCACGGACACGCCGATCGCGCCGCCGAGGCTGCGGAAGAACGCGACGGTGGAGGTCCCGGCGCCCATCTCCTCCACGGCGAGCGTGTTCTGCACGGCGAGCACGAGGTTCTGCATGAGCATGCCCATGCTGGAGCCGAGGAGGAACAGGTAGACGCTGATGAGCACGAAGCTCGTGTGGTAGTCGATCGTCGAGAGCGCGAACAGCGACCCGACGAGGACCACGCCGCCGGCGACCATGATGTTCTTGTAGCGGCCGAAGCGCGTGATGAGCTGGCCGAACAGGGTCGACGCGACGAACGTGCCGATGATCATGGGGATCGTCAGCAGGCCCGACTCCGTCGGCGTCTTGCCGCGCGCGACCTGCATGTACTGGCTGAGGAAGACCGCGGTGCCGAACATCGCGACGCCGACCGCGACCGACGCGACGACCGCGAGGACGAACGTGCGGTTCGTGAAGAGGCGCAGCGGGATCAGCGGCTCGGGGGTCACGCGCTCGACCAGCACGGCGGCCACGAGCGCGACGACCGCGCCGCCCACCATGAGGAAGGTCTGCCACGAGAGCCACGCGAAGTTCTGCCCGGCGAAGGTCACCCAGAGCAGCAGCGTGGACACGCCGACGCTGATGAGCACGGCGCCCCAGTAGTCGATCCGCACGACGCGCCGCGCGGCCTTCGGCAGGTGCAGCGTGCGCTGGAGCACGACGATCGCGGCGATCGCGAACGGCAGCCCGACGAAGAAGTTCAGGCGCCAGCTCGCGGCGTCGGTGAGGAAGCCGCCGAGGAGCGGTCCGCCGATCTGGCTCACGGCCATGATCCCGCCCATGAGGCCCATGAACTTCCCGCGCTCGCGCGGGGAGATGATGTCGGTCATCAGGACGGTCGCGAGCGCCGTCAGACCGCCGGCCCCGATGCCCTGGAACGCGCGGAACGTGATGAGCGTCCCGACGTTCTGCGAGAGCCCCGCGAGCGCGGACGACACGACCGCGACGACGAGCGCGATCTGGATGAGGACCTTGCGGTTGGTGAGGTCGGCGAGCTTGCCCCAGATCGGGGTCGAGATCGTCATGGCGAGGAGCGTCGACGTGACGACCCACGTGTAGGACGACTGCGAGCCGTCGAGGTCGCTGACGATCTTCGGCAGGGAGCTCGACACGATCGAGCTCGCGAGGATCGCGACGAACATGCCGAGGAGGATCCCGGAGAGGGCCTCCATGACCTCGCGCCGGGTCATGGCGACCGAGGTGGGCGTGCCGCCGGGCGGTGCGGTGCGTGCGGGGGTGCTGGTCATAGGGCGCTGGCGTTCCTTGCTCGAGCGGGCCCACGCGCGGTGGGCGGTGTCAGGGGGTTCGGGGGCCGGTCCGCGGGGCGCGGGCCGTCGGCGGGGGCGTGCCCGACGGCGCGGTGCCGGCGGGCGTCGCGGTCACCCGGCCGTGCGGGGTGCGTCGTGGACGGCGACGACCGCGGCGGCGACGCGCTCGATCTGGCGCGTGGCCTCGACGATCTCGTCCTCGCGCCACTCGGCGAACGTCGTGGCGGCGAGGGCGTCGATGTGGTCGTACGCCCGCAGGACGAGCCGGCGGCCCGCGTCGGTGAGCTCGACGGTCCGGGCGCGCCGGTCGTCGTCGTCCACGGTGCGGCGCACGAGGCCCGCCTCGACCAGGTGGCTCACCTGGCGGCTCGCGACGGACAGGTCCACGCGGAGGCGGGCGGCGACGTCCCCGAGCGGGACGGGGCCGCACCGCTGGAGCGTGCGCAGGAGCCCGAAGGAGGATCGGGGGATGTCGAGGTCCCGCGCGATGCGGACGGCCGACTCGCGCTGGGCGCGGGCGAGCTCGTCGAGCGCGCGGATGAGGCCCGCCGCGGGCGACGGGTCCGGGGCGGGCGGCGCGGTGGCCGGCGCGACGGGGGTGGTGACGGGCACAGAGACTCCTTGGTTGCTGCAGGCAAGCATACTCCGTGAAGTTGCTTTCAGCAACCATTGTTCGTCGCAAGGAATTCCCGCGGGCGCGCCGGAGCCCGGGCGCCCGCCCGACGGGGGTCGTCGCGGCGCCCGGGCTGGCGGAGGTGTCAGGCCGCGCCGCGTCCCACGCGCTCGTCGCCCATGTCCTCGAGCTCGACACCCTTGGTCTCCGGGACCTTGGCGAGCACGAACGCGAACGACAGGGCCGCGAAGATCGCGTACATGAGGTAGGGGATCGAGGCGCCGAACGCCGAGAGCATCGGCGGGAACGTCAGCGTGATGGCGAAGTTCGCGAGCCACTGCGCCATCGCGGCGACGCCGAGCGCCGCGGCGCGGATGCGGTTCGGGAACATCTCGCCGAGCAGGACCCACACGAGCGGCCCCCACGACGCGCCGAAGAACACGACGAACGCGTTGGCGGCGACGAGGGCGATCGGCCCCCACGGGGACGGCAGGCTGATCTCGTCACCGCTGCCGCTGGCCTGCGTGAAGGCGAGCGCCATGATGCCGAGCGACAGCGTCATGCCCGCGGACCCGATGAGGAGGATCGGGCGGCGGCCGACCTTGTCGACGAGCGCGATCGCGATGAACGTCACGGCGACGTTCGTCACGGACGTGATCGTCGACACGAGGAACGACTGGCTCTCGTCGAACCCGACCGCCTGCCAGAGCGTCGTCGAGTAGTAGAAGATCACGTTGATCCCGACGAACTGCTGGAAGACCGACAGCAGGATGCCGACCCAGACGATCGGCTTGAGGCCGAGCGCGGAGCCCTTGAGCGAGCCCTCCTGGGCGTTCTTCTCGTCGACCGCGATGGAGCGGTGGATCTGCGCGATGCGGTCGTCGACGTCCTCGTCCGGGCCGAGCACGGAGTCCAGCACCGCGCGCGCCTCGTCGTCGCGCTCCTTGGCCACGAGGTAGCGCGGCGACTCGGGGATCCGCAGCGCGAGGATGCCGTACACGGCGGCCGGGACCACGCACACGAGGAACATCCACCGCCAGGCCTCCCACCCGAACCACAGGTCCTCGGCGGCGCCGCCCGCGGACTCCGCGAGGAGCTGGTCGGACAGCAGCGCGGCGAAGATGCCGATGGTGATCGCGAGCTGCTGCAGCGAGCCCATGCGGCCGCGCAGGCGGGCCGGCGCGATCTCCGCGATGTACGCGGGGGCGATCACGGACGCGATCCCGATGCCGACGCCGGCCATGAACCGCCAGATCGCGAGGTCGAACGCCGACCACGCGATCGCGGAGAGGATCGACGACGCGAAGAACAGCACCGCGCCGAACACCATGACGCGCGTGCGGCCCCACCGGTCGGCGAGCCGGCCGCCGGACCACGCGCCGAGCGCGCAGCCGAGCAGGGCGATCGCGACGACGAGGCCGGTGACCGCGGAGTCGAGGTCGAACTGGCCCTCGATCGCGGCGACCGCACCGTTGATGACCGAGCTGTCGAAGCCGAAGAGGAAGCCGCCGACGGCGGCGGCGACCGCGAGGCCGACGGCCTTCCGGTGCGCGCTGCGTTCGGTCGCCTGACCTGCGGTCCCGCTGCTCGACATGTCGCCCTCCGCTCCGTCCCGGAGCCGGGTGGGCCCCTTGCGTCACTGTAGGTCGGGGCGGTTTGCCCGGCGCGTCGAACGAGGTCGGGCGTGCGCGGCGCCCGGCGGTGCGACCCGGCGCGCACCGGGTGGAGACTGGGCGGGTGCCCGACGACGTCCCCGCCACGCCCGCGGACCGGTCCGACCCCGGCCGCTCCGACCGCACCCAGCGACCCCGCCGCCCCGCGATGCTCGACCCGCGCGACGCGGAGGAGCTCCCCGGAGAGCTCGACCCCGCGCTGCGCGACCAGGTCGCGCACACGACCGCGCACGCGATCGTGCACCGCGCACGCGACACCGAGGACCCGCGGGTCGTCGAGCGGCTCGTGCACCTCGTCGAGACGGAGGGTCTCGACGTCGTCGCCGCGCTGTGGTCGGACGCCGCGCCGAACTCGCTGCCCGGCGCGTTGTGGCGGCTCTACGTGCTGCGCGAGTGGGTGCGCCGCGACCCGCAGACCGTCACGCTGCGCTACCGGCTCGGCGTGGACGCCGCTCCGGTGCACGAGGCGATCGCGGGCGTCCCGCGTCCGCCCGGGCCCCAGGACGTGCGCGACCTCGCCGACGCCGTGCTGTCGGGCGTGTTCACCGGAGACCTCGCGGTCGCGCTCGAGCGCGCCGGGTCGTTCTGCCGGATCCTCGCGACCGGCGCGGCGTTCGACGCGGACGCGCGCGAGGTCGCGGACCCGGGCGGCGCGCTGCGCATGACGCGCGGCGCCGGCTCGCTGCTGCGGACCGCCCAGGAGCTCGAGCACGCGGCCGAGCTCTGGCGCGCCGAACGCCTCGACTGACGGGCGCGCGACTCGTGCGGCGGGTGCGGCGGGTGTGGCGGGTGCGCAGGGTGCGGGCTCGGGCGCGCGCACGCACGGCGGGCGGGCCACGTCTCGCGGAGCGCGAACACAGGCCCTGAACGGTGCCGCACGGGCGGCGCGGCACGTACGATGGGTGACGACGTCGGGCCGCGGTAGCCCCGGGCTCCACACTCAGCCGCTACGAGCGGCCACGCGCCGAGAGGCGCTCCCGGTCCGGCGTCACTACTTCCCCCGCGCGGTGCGCGAGGTGGCCACGACCCCCCGGCGACGGTGCCGGGAACGGTCGGTGAGCATCCTGCGGATCCGGGGACTTCACCCGGACGATTCCAGCATCGCTCCGCTCGTCGGCTACATTTGACGAGAGTTCGACGTGCGTTCATCGAGAGATCATCCGAACCGAGATCGTGACCACCCCGGCCGTCCGGCCCGTCCGGCAGCCGAGCGGCCCCCGTGGCCGACGCCAGCTCAGACCCCGACCCCGCGTCCCTTCCGGAGCCCCCCGTGCGCCTGCGCCTGACACCGCGCGACACCTCGTTCTTCGACCTCCTCGCCGCCTCGGCGCAGCACCTGGTCACCGGATCAACGCTCCTCGCGGAGCTGCTCGGGGCGGACCGCCCCACGCGCAAGCAGCTCGCGAAGCAGCTGAGCGAGACCGAGCACCTCGCGGACGACGCGACGCACTCGATCATGCGGCGTCTCAACCAGACGTTCGTCACGCCGTTCGACCGCGACGACATCTACGCCCTCGCGTCGGCGCTCGACGACTGCATGGACTTCATGGAGGAGGCCGCCGACCTCATCGTCCTGTACAAGGTCGACGAGCTCCCGGCGCGCGTGTCCGAGCAGGTCCAGGTTCTCCAGCGCGCGTCCGAGCTCACGGCCGAGGCGATGCCCCGCCTGCGCTCCATGGACGACCTCCCCGAGTACTGGGTCGAGGTCAACCGCCTCGAGAACCAGGCCGACAAGGTCCACCGCAAGCTCCTCGCCGAGCTGTTCGACGACGTGTCCGACCCCGTCCTCCTCATGAAGCTCAAGGAGATCGTGGAGGTCCTCGAGCAGGCGGCCGACGCCTTCGAGAAGGTCGCGAACACCGTCGAGACCATCGCGCTCAAGGAGTCCTGAGCCCCGTGGAGGTAGTGCTCGTCGTCGTCGTCGTGGCGTTCGCCCTGGCGTTCGACTACACCAACGGGTTCCACGACGCCGCGAACGCCATCGCGACCTCGGTGTCCACCAGGGCCCTCACCCCGCGCGCGGCGCTCCTCATGGCCGCGGTCTTCAACCTCATCGGCGCACTCCTGGGCACCGCGGTCGCCCAGACGATCGCCGAGGACATCGTCGCCGTGAACGACGTGCCACCCCACCAGGGCCTCGTCATCGTGCTGTGCGGCCTCGTCGGCGCGATCACGTGGAACCTCATCACGTGGTGGCTCGGCCTGCCGTCGTCGTCGACGCACGCCATCATCGGCGGCCTCGCCGGCGTGGGCCTCGCGTCCGGCATCACGGTCCACTGGGACGCGATCCTCGACAAGGTCGTGCTGCCGATGGTGTTCTCGCCGCTCATCGGCTTCGGCCTCGCGTTCGCCCTCATGGTCCTCGTGCTGTGGGTCTTCCGGAACGCCGCGCCCGCCCGGGCCTTCCGCCGCTTCCGCATCGCGCAGACGGCCTCGGCCGCGGCGATGGCGCTCGGCCACGGCCTCCAGGACGCGCAGAAGACGATGGGCGTCATCGTGCTCGCGCTCGTCGCGGGCGGGTTCCAGGACGACAACACGATCCCGCTGTGGGTCAAGCTCTCCGCGGCGACCGCGATCTCGCTCGGCACGTACGCGGGCGGCTGGCGCATCATGCGCACGCTCGGGCGCAAGATCATCGAGCTCGACCCCGCGCGCGGCTTCGTGGCCGAGTCGGTGTCCGCCGTCGTGCTGTACGCCAACGCGTTCATCTTCCACGCGCCGGTCTCCACGACCCACACCATCACGTCCGCGATCATGGGCGTCGGCGCCACCAAGCGGCTCTCCGCGGTCCGTTGGGGCGTCGCCAAGAACATCGGCGCCGCGTGGGTGCTGACGATCCCCGCCGCGGCCCTCGTCGCGGCCGTCGTCTACTGGGTGCTCAGCCCGATCCTCATCTGACGGCCGTCAGTGCAGCGGCGGGGCGACCTTCTCCGCCGCGACGACGCGCGGACCCTTGGACGTCCGCGCCACGTGCGCGACGAGCATCTCGCCCGGCTCGAGGAAGGGGTCGTTCGTCGGCAGGGCGTTCGCGACCGCGCGGCGCGAGTGCTGGCCCAGGACGTCGAGCACCGTCGGCAGCACCGGGCGGTGCGTGCACAGCACCGACGACCGCTCGGACTCGAGGAGCTCGCGCACCGTGCGCGCGACGCGCGAGGGGGAGCGCTCGTGCTGCGCCTCCGTGAGGTGGTCGCTGCTCAGGCTCGCCAGCCCCGAGGCGCGCGCGTACGGCGCGATCGACTGGGCGCAGCGGTCCCAGCGGCTCGTCACCATGGCTTCGACCCCGTACGCCGCGAGCACCGGCACCATCGCGACGGCCTGCGCGTGACCCGCGGGCGTGAGCGGACGGTCCTGCTCGTCGCCGTGCCACGCCGAGCGCGCGACGGCCTTCCCGTGGCGCGCGATGACCACGACGTGCGTCGCGAGCCGCCCCTCCGCACGCTCCCGCACGAGCGCGTCGAGCGGCGTGCGGTCGGCCTCGCGCGTGAGGCGGCGCGCGGCGTCGTCGACCGACAGCCACGCCGCGCGGTCGATCTCCCGCGGCGACACCGGGGGCACGGGGGCCCGCGCGGCGAGGGCGCCGGCGTCGGACCGGCGTGACGCCTTGCGCGCGGCCCAGTAGTGGACCCGCTTCACGCGGCCCTCGGGCGTGAGGTACTGCAGCCCGGGCAGCGGGACGCCGAGGATCACGGGCTTGCCCGTCTCCTCCGCGACCTCGCGGGCGGCCGCGGCCTGGAACGTCTCGCCCGGGTCGAGCTTGCCCTTGGGCCACGACCAGTCGTCGTAGCGCGGCCGGTGCACGAGCCGGACCTGGAGCTCGCCGTCGTGCACGCGCCACACGAGCGCTCCGGCCGACTCGATGACCGGGGCGTGCGACACGTGCGTCGGGCCGAGCGTGTCCACGAGCGGGACGCCGCTGCGGAGGGCGGAGGAGGGCACTCCCATCCGCTACCGCCTCCCGGCGAGCCGACGGCGCTGGCGTTGCACGAGGCTCGCCTGGAGGTCGACGAGCGGGGAGCCGTCGGGGCCCGACTCGGGGCGGTGCCACGTGCCGTCCGCGTCGAGGTGCCACGACGCGGTGCGCTCGGACATCGACGCGTCGAGCAGGTCCAGCAGCTCCATCACCTGGTCGGGGTCCGTGATGCGCACGAGCGCCTCGACGCGGCGGTCCAGGTTGCGGTGCATGAGGTCGGCCGACCCGATGAACACCTCCGGACCGCTGTCCGGACCCTCGCCGATCGCCGGGCCGCCGGAGTTCGCGAACGCGTAGATGCGCGAGTGCTCGAGGAACCGGCCGAGGATCGAGCGCACGCGGACGTTCTCGCTGAGGCCGGGCACGCCCGGGCGCACGGCGCAGATGCCGCGCACCACGAGGTCCACCTTCACGCCCGCCTGCGACGCGCGGTACAGCGCGTCGATCGTCGTCTCGTCCACGACGGAGTTGACCTTGATCTTCACCCATGCCTCGCGGCCCTCGCGCGCGGCGACCGCCTCGCGGTCGATGCGCTCGACGAGCCCGGACCGGACCGTGCGCGGCGCGACGAGGAGCCGGTGGAACCGGGACTGCGGCGCGTAGCCCGAGAGCTGGTTGAACAGGCGCGTGAGGTCCTGCCCGACGTCGGGGTCGCACGTGAGCAGGCCGTGGTCGGTGTACAGGCGCGCCGTCTTGGGGTGGTAGTTGCCCGTGCCCACGTGGCAGTAGCGCCGCAGGCCGTCCGACTCCTGGCGCACGACGAGCGACAGCTTGCAGTGCGTCTTGAGCCCGACGATCCCGTACACGACGTGCACGCCCGCCTGCTCGAGCTTGCGCGCCCACGAGATGTTGGCCTGCTCGTCGAACCGGGCCTTGATCTCGACGAGCGCGAGCACCTGCTTGCCCGCCTCGGCCGCGTCGATGAGCGCGTCGACGATCGGCGAGTCGCCCGACGTCCGGTACAGCGTCTGCTTGATCGCGAGCACCGACGGGTCGGCCGCGGCCTGCTCGAGGAACGTCTGGACCGACGTCGAGAACGAGTCGTACGGGTGGTGCAGCAGCACGTCGCGCTCGCGGATCGCCGCGAACACGTCGGTCGGCGTCGAGCTCTCGACCTCCGCGAGGAGGCGGTGCGTCGTCGGGACGAACGGCGGGAAGTGCAGGTCCGCGCGGTCGAGGTCCGCGATGAGGTTGAGGCCCGTGAGGTCGAGCGGCTCCGGGACCTCGTACACCTCCTCCTCGATCACGCCGAGCTCGCGCACGAGCAGCGCGCGGATGCGCGGGCTGATCCCGGGCGTGAGCTCGAGCCGCACCGGGGGGCCGAACCGGCGACGCAGGAGCTCCTTCTCCATGGCCTGGAGCAGGTTCTCCGCGTCGTCCTCCTCGACCTCGACGTCCTCGTTGCGCGTCACGCGGAACAGGTGGCGCTCGCGCACCTCCATGCCCGGGAAGAGGTGGTCGAGGTGCTGGGCGATCACCTCCTCGATCGGGACGAACGACGTGGGCCCCCGGTCGGGAGCGGCGGTCTGGGAGGTCGGGGCGCTCGGGCGGCCCCGCGCGTCGACCGCGATGAACCGGGGCAGCAGCGGTGGCACCTTGACGCGCGCGAAGTGCTCCTTGCCCGTCGTCGGGTTCGCGACGACGACCGCGAGGTTGAGCGAGAGCCCCGAGATGTACGGGAACGGGTGCGCCGGGTCCACGGCCAGCGGCGTGAGGACCGGGAAGATCTGCTTGCGGAAGAACTTGTGCAGGCGCTCCTGCTCGCGCGTCTCGAGCTCGTCCCAGTGGACGAGCGTGATGCCCTCGGCGGCGAGCGCCGGCTGCACGTCCTCGGCGAACACGCGCGCGTGCCGTGCCATGAGGTCGTGCGCGCGCTCGCTGATCGCGTCCAGCACCTGGCGCGGCGAGAGACCGGACGCCGCGGTGACCGCGATGCCGGTCGCCATGCGGCGCTTGAGGCCGGCGACGCGGACCATGAAGAACTCGTCCAGGTTCGACGCGAAGATCGCGAGGAACCGGACGCGCTCCAGGAGCGGCTGGCTCGGGTCCTCCGCGAGCTCGAGCACGCGCTGGTTGAACGCCAGCCAGCTCAGCTCGCGGTCCGCGAACCGGTCGTCGGGGAGCGGACGGAGGTCGAGCTCCGCGCCCACCTGCTCGATCTCCGGCTCCTCCGCGATGTGCTCGGCGATGTGCGCGGCGAGATCGGGGTCGAGCGTGCGCTGGGTGGACGTGTCGGTCATGGGTTCATGGTGGCACCAGTTGGTGAACGGTGCGTGACACGCGTCACGAGGACGGCCTACGCCGTGGTCCCGCGGGCCGTGCGCGCGTACTGGACGTGGACCGCGCGGCGCGTGAAGCCCGCGCGCTCGTAGGTGCGCACCGCGGGCACGTTGTCGCCGTCGACGTACAGGACCGCCGTCGTGACGCCCTGCGCGGCGAGGTGCGCGAGCCCCGCGGCCGTCAGCACGCGGCCCAGGCCCTCGCCCTGCGCGGCGGGGACGACCCCGACGACGTAGATCTCGCCCTCGCGCGCGCCGTCGGGCTGACCCGTGGGGATCTTGGTCCACACGAAGCCGACGAGCTCCGCCGGGCCCGCCGGCGTCGTGCGCTCCAGGAGCAGCAGGCCCGCGGGGTCGAACCAGTCCTCGCGCGTGCGGGCGTGCAGGTCGGCGACGGTGAGCCGGCCCTGCTCGGGGTGCTGCGCGAAGGCGAGCGCGTTGGCCCGGACCCACGCGTCGTCGTCCTGGCCGGGCACGAAGGCGCGCAGCCGCAGCCCGTCGGGCAGGGTCGGGGTCGGGTGGTCCGCGGGCCCGCCGAGCGGGCGCTCCAGGACGAGCAGCTCCCGCACGACGGCGTAGCCCGCCCGGGCGGCCAGGCCGCGGGCCGCGGGGAGGTCGCCGTGCGCCCACACCCGCAGCGGTGCCGGGGCCGGCTCGCCGTCGTGCTCGGCGCGGGACGAGGGGAGGCCGCCGTGCGCGTCGTCGTCGGCCGTGGGCGGCGGCTCGGCGGCCCGGTCCGCGGCGCTCCCGAGCAGGTGGAACCCCAGCCCCCGGCGCCGGTGCCCGGGCCGCACCACGAGCTCGGCGCTCGGTGCGTCCCCCCGCTTGTCCACCTGGGCGTACCCCGCGAGCTCGCCCGCGCGCCACGTGAGCAGGTGCACGACGTCGTCCGTCGCGTCGCGCAGGTTGAGCAGCGGCTGCTCGGACAGGGGCGCGACGCCGTCCTCGCGCTCGGCGGCCGCGGCCAGGTCGTGGACCTGCGCGATCTCGACGTCGTCGATGAGGGGCCCGGTGTGCCAGAGGATCGCCGTCTCCACCCGTCCATCTTGCCCCCGGCCGCCCGGCGCGGCCGAACGGCGGGACGCCGGCGGGGCGTGCCGAGGGCGCGTCCGGGCAGGTCGGGAAGGTCTGGTGCCGCGTGACGGTTGCCACGTCCGTGAGCGAGCAGCCGTGAGGCGCGGGGCCGGGGGACCGCGTCGGTATGCCCCGCTCCGCACCGCGCGGCCGCTCGGCCGGGCGCAGCGCGGGGCTGCTCTCCTGGGCGATGCTCCCGGTCGCCGTCGCCGCGGGCCTCGTGAGCGCCGGGTTCGGGCTCGCCGTCGCGGGGTACGCGATGGCGTTCCTCGTCGCACCGTTCGCGGGCCTCGTGCTGTTCGGCGGCGTCCTCGCGGACCGGTTCACGGCCCGCCGCATGATGGTCGTCGCCGACGTCGCGAACCTCGTCGCGCACGTGCTCCTCGCCGTGCTGTTCGTGCGGGGGATCGACCACCTCTGGCACCTGTACGCCCTGCTCGCCGTCGCCGGGACGGCCAACGCGCTGTTCCAGCCCGGCGCGGCGTCCACCGTCCCGCTCGTCGCCCGGGACGTGCAGGGCGCGAACGGCGTCCTGCGCACGGCCGAGGCCATCACGGGGCTCGGCGGTCCGGCGCTCGCGGGGGCGCTCGTCGGGTTCGGGTCGACGGGCGCCGTCATGGTGCTCTCCGCGGTCGCGTACGGGACCAGCGCGCTGTGCCTGGTCGCGCTGCGACTCGGCGTCGTGCCCGCGCCGCCCGCCGGGACGGGGCTGTGGCGCAGCCTCGCGGACGGGTGGGAAGCGTTCCGGTCCCGCACGTGGCTCCGGGGTGTCATCGTCGTCTGGATGGTGTACGCCGTGCTCGCGTGGGGACCGCAGCTCCCCGTCGCAGCGAGCGTCGTCGTGCCGGAGCACGGGGCCGGGGCGTTCGGCGTGCTCAACAGCGCCCTCGGGGTCGGCACCGTCGCGGGCGGTCTGCTTGCCATCCGTGTCAAGCCGCGGCGGCCGCTCGCCGCGGGCGCCCTCGCGCTCGTCGCCTACCCGCTGTACCCGCTCGGCCTGGTGCTCGGCTGGCCGGTGGGGGCGCTCGCCGTCGCGCAGGTGCTCGTGGGCGTCGGGGTCGGCGTGTGGGGCGTCATGTGGGCGACGAGCGTGCAGACCCAGGTGCCGGGCGAGGTCCTCAACCGGGTCCACGCGTACGAGGTCGCGGGGTCCGTCGGCATGTACCCGATCGGCGCAGCGCTCGCCGGTCCGGCCGTCGCCGCGATCGGCACGGACCAGGTGCTCGTGGTGGGCGCCGTCGTCGGCGCGCTCACCGTCGTCGCGCTCCTCGCCGTGCGCCCGATCCGCACGCTGGAACGCGTCCCCGACCGCACCTGACGCGTAGCCGCCGCTGGACCCCGTGCGGCGAGCACGGGGTTGCGTGCCGTCGAGCACGGGGTTGCTGTCGTGATGGCGGCGATAACGACAGCAACCCCGTGTTCGGCTGCCGGGGTGGGGAAGGTTCCGGGGGTCCGGGTCGTTGTGCCGGGCGTGAGCGGACGAGAGACGGGGACCGGACGCGCGTGGTCGGACGACGGCGTGCGCGACGTCGTGGTGATCGGCGCCGGCCAGGCGGGGCTGTCCGCGGCGTACCACCTGCGGCGGGTCGGGCTCGACCCGCTCGTGCTCGACGGCGGACGCGGACCGGGCGGCGCGTGGCAGGACCGCTGGGACTCGCTGACGATGGCCGAGACCCACGCCGTGCACGACCTGCCCGGCGTCCCGCTGCCCGCCGGTGACCCGGACGAGCGCGCGAACGTCGCCGTCCCGCGCTACTACGCGGCGTACGAGCGGGAGAACGACCTGGGCGTCGTGCGGCCCGTCACCGTGCACGAGGTGGCGCAGGACCCCGACGACCCCGCGCTGCTGCGCGTCCGGGCTACGGTCGGCACCGGGCCCGACGCGCGCGAGCGCACCGTGCGCGCACGCACCGCCGTCAACGCGACCGGCACGTGGACACGGCCGTTCTGGCCGCGCTACCCCGGGATGGAGACGTTCCGCGGGCGCCAGCTCCACACGCACGACTTCCGTGCCGCCGAGGACTTCGCGGGGCAGCACGTCGTGGTCGTCGGGGGCGGCGCGTCCGCGACGCAGCTGCTCCTGCAGGTGGCCCCGCACGCGTCGGGGACCACGTGGGTGACGCGTCGCGAGCCCGTGTGGGTCGAGGAGGAGTTCTCGCCCGAGCTCGGGCGGGCCGCCGTCGCGCGGGTCGCCGAGCGCACGTCCGCCGGGCTCCCGCCGGGGAGCGTCGTCTCCGTGACGGGCCTGGCCCTCACGCCGCGGTACCGCGCGGGGATCGCGAGCGGGGTCCTGCGGCGCCGACCGATGTTCGCGCGGGTGACGGCCACGGGCGTCGAGTGGGAGCCGGGCGCGAACGACGACGGGCTGCTGTTCCAGCCGGCCGACGTCATCCTCTGGGCGACGGGCTTCCGCGCGGCGCTCGACCACCTCGCCCCGCTCGGGCTGCGCGAGCCCGGCGGCGGGATCGTCCTCGACGGCACGACGGCGGCCCGCGACCCCCGCGTCCAGCTCGTCGGCTACGGGCCGAGCGCGTCCACGATCGGCGCCAACCGCGCCGGTCGCGAGGCTGCGCGCGGCGTGCTCCGCGCGCTCGGCGCGGCGCCGGGCCGCGGCACGGACCCTCGCCGGGAGGCCCAGACCGCACCCGTTGGGCCGCCGTCGGCAGGATCACGACGGCCGGTGGCGGCCTGAGGGCTCGTCACGACGGTCCGCCCCGGCCTACCGTGCCGGGGTGAGCACCGAGCACCCCGCCGAGCGGTCCCCCGCCCCTCCCGGGCCGTCCGACGTCCCCGACCTCCCGAGCCAGCGCCGCACCCTGACCACGCTCGCCACGACGCAGGTCCTCTCGGGCGTCGGCGTCGCGAGCGGCATCGCCGTCGCGCCGCTCGTCGCGTCCGCGCTCTCCGGCTCCGACGCGATCGCCGGGCTCACGTCGACCGCCGGCGTCGTCGGTGCCGCGCTCGTCGCCCTGCCGCTCGCGGACGTCGCCGGTCGGCGCGGGCGACGGCCGTCGCTGCTGCTCGGGTTCGGCGTCGCGGCTGGGGGAGCGGTCCTCGCGACGGTCGCCGTGCTCGTGGGCTCGTGGCCCCTGCTCGTCGTCGCGATGCTGCTGTTCGGCTCGGGCGCGGCCGCCGGGCTCGCGTCGCGCTTCGCCGCCACGGACCTCGCGACGCCCGAGCGGCGCGCTCGTGACCTGTCGGTCGTCGTGTGGGCGACGACCGTCGGCTCCGTCGTCGGGCCCACCCTCGCCGGCGCGGCCGACCGCGTCGCCGGGCCCGTGCTGCGCCTCGGCGGGGACGCGCACGCGGGGCACGGGTCGTCCGGGCCGAGCGCCGCCCCCTTCGTGCTCGCGTCCGTCGCGTTCGTGCTCGCCGCGGCCGTCGTCGCGGTGTGGCTGCGCCCCGACCCGCTGCTCGCGTCCCGCGCGGCGACGGCGGTCCCCGACCGCGGCACCGCGACGGCGACCCCGGACCGCACCGCCACCGCTCCGGACCGCGGCACCGCGACGGCGGGGCCCGGTGGCGCGCCCGCGCCGGCCGCGTCGTGGCGCGCGGGGCTGAGCGCGGGCTGGGCCGTCGTGACGGCGAGCCCCACCGCGCGTCTCGCGCTCGGCGCGATCGTGCTCAGCCACCTCGTCATGGTCGGGCTCATGTCCATGACGCCCGTGCACATGAACCACGGCGGCGCGACGCTCCAGGTCGTCGGGCTCGTCATCAGCGCGCACATCGCGGGCATGTACGCCCTGAGCCCCGTCGTCGGGTGGCTCGCGGACCGGGTCGGGCACGCGCGCATGCTGTTCGTCGGCGCGGCGCTCCTGCTCGCGGCCGCCGTCGTCGTGGCGGGTGCGCCCGGCGAGGACTCCGCGCGGCTCACGGTCGGCCTCGTGCTCCTCGGGCTCGGCTGGTCGTGCGGGCTCGTCGCGGGGTCCGCGCTGCTGGTCGACGCGACGCCCGCGCCGTCGCGCACGTCCGTCCAGGGCCTGTCCGACCTCTCGATGAACGCCGGCGGTGCCGTCGGCGGCATCCTCGCGGGCGCGATCATCGGGTTCTCGTCGTACGGCGCGCTCGCGTGGGGTGCCGCCGTGCTCGTCGTCGCCTGCGTGGTCGCCGCCGTCCCGCTCGCGCGGCGGGTCGCGCTGCGCTGACGCGCGAGATCGGCACCTCCGTCCGAGGTCGGCAGCGGCGTCCGAGATGGGCGGTCGCACGTGCCGATCTCGGACGCGCCTGCCGATCTCGAACGCTCAGTCCCGGAGAGCCGCCGGGAGGGCCGTGCGCTCGTCCCGGCGCACGGCGCCCGCCTGCGCCGGGGTGAGGAAGAGCGCCCGCGAGAGGTCGGTGCCGCGCGCGTCCGCGCCGCGCAGGTCCGCGCCCAGCAGGTCGACGACGTCGAGCCGGGACCTGCGCAGGTCGGCGCCGAGCAGCAGCGCGCCGCGCAGGTCGGCGCCCGTCAGGTCGAGCGCGCGCAGGTCTGCCCCCACGAGGTCCGCGCCGGGCCGCAGCCGACGGCGGACGGCCGGCGACGGCTCGACGAGGGATCGGGGGCGGGGCGCGGACGCAGGGCCGCCCGCGGTGGACGACGCCCGCGACCCCCGCCCGGAGCGCGCTGCGTCGCGGACCAGCGCGCCGGCGCGGTCGATCAGCGGGCCGACCTCGCGGCGCACGGCACCGACGTCGAGCGCGAGCAGGTCCGCCGGGGCGAGGGCCGCGAGGGCCGCGGTCCGGTCGAGGGCCAGCCGGGCGTCGTCGTGCACCGGCGCGGCCGCGTCGAGGGCGAGCACCTCGGTGAGGTACCACAGGAGCTCGTGGAGCTGCGTGACGACGGGCAGCGCGGCGAACGCGTCGCGCGCGGCGGCGGGGTCGTCACGCCAGGTGGCGCCGTCGTGGGCCGCGCGCACGGCGGCGGTGACGCGTTGCCCGGCCCCGAGGCAGTCGTAGGCGACGCAGCCGGGGAACCCGGACTCGCGCAGCCGGGAGTGGATGCCGCAGCCGAAGTCGCCACGCAGGTTCGGGCAGGGCGTTCCGGCGGGCTTGTCGATCGCGAAGTCGGCCGACCGCACGAGGTGCAGGCCCACGCAGCACAGCGCGGTGCAGCGCGCGCAGTCGCTGTGCAGGTCGAGCTGCTCGACGAGGAGGGTGCGCGCGCCGGGCGCGGGAGGAACGGGCACCCCCCGACGCTACGTCCTCCGCGCGCGCCCTGGGCACCAGGACCGCGTCCGACGAGGACGGGGCCGGCGACCGGCTCCCGCAGGAACCCGGGGCCCCCCCCCCGGTTTCCCCCCCGCGGGGGGGCTCCGCGGCGCCCCCCCGCCGAGCTTCGCGACGTCGCGCAGCGAGTACCGGCGGCCGCGGCCCGCGGTGCGGCGCGGCACCACG
>NZ_JAAFAN010000069.1:0-20471 GCF_010287905.1 Cellulosimicrobium composti | reverse complement strand
GCCCGCGCCCGCGCAGCCCGCGCCCGCCCCGGCCACCCCGGTGCCGGGCCCGGCGCCGTCGGCGCCCGAGAGCGACCCCTGGGCCTTCCCCTCGACGCCCGCACCCGCCTCCGGCGGCCTCATCACCGGCGTCCCGGGCGTCGGCGGCGGCGCGCCCTCCGCGCCCTCCGCGCCGGCACCTGCTCCCGCGACCCCCGCACCGGCCGCCGTGCCGCCCACGGCCGCGCCCGCCGCACCCACGGCCGAGCCGGACGAGGCGGAGTGGGACAGCACGCGCCTCACCGCGCGGGACGTGCGGGCGATGGACCCCGCGCCCGACGTCGCGGTCGTCATCGAGCTCGAGTCGGGGGAGCGCCGCCCGGTCGACCGCCCGACGCTCCTGGGCCGCAACCCCCAGGCTCCCGACGACGGCCCGTGGAACCTCGTCGCCGTCGACGACCCCACGCGCTCCGTCTCCAAGACGCACGCCGAGCTGCGCGTCGACCCGAGCGGCCTGTGGCTCACGGACCGCGGCTCGACCAACGGGACCGTCGTCTCCGTCCCCGGGGCCCCGCCGCGCGTCGCCGAGCCGGGCGCGCGCGTGCGCGTCCCCGTCGGCGCGACCATCCACGTGGGCGACCGGCGCATCGTCGTGCACCCGGGGGCCTCGTGACGAGCGACCAGCCCGCCGAGGTCCACCTCGCCTGGGGCGCGGCGTCGCACCGGGGCGCGCGGCGCCTGCTCAACGAGGACCGCTTCCTCGTCTCGCGCTCCGTCTTCTTCGTCGCCGACGGCATGGGCGGGCACGAGGCCGGCGAGGTCGCGAGCGCCACGGCCGTCGAGGCCCTGCGCCCGCTCGCCGACCTCGACGTCGTCACGCCCGACGCGGTGCGCGAGCGGATCGCCGTCGCGCAGGAGAACGTGCAGGCGATCGTCACCGAGCCCGGCCGGGGCGCCGGCACGACCGTGACGGGCGTCGTGGTCTCCGAGCAGGACGGCAACCCGTACTGGCTCGTCGTCAACGTCGGCGACTCGCGCACGTACCACCTCGCGGGCGGTCGGCTCGAGCAGGTGAGCGTGGACCACTCGGAGGTCCAGGAGATGGTCGACGCCGGGCTGCTCACCCCGGCCGAGGCCCTCACCCACCCGCGGAGGCACGTGGTCACGCGCGCGCTCGGCTCGCGCAACGCCCCCCAGGTCGACTTCTGGTACGTGCCGATCGAGCGCCACGACCGCGTCCTCGTCTGCTCGGACGGGCTCACGGGCGAGCTCGCGGACGAGCGCATCTGCGAGGTGCTCCTGTCCACGCCGGACCCCCAGGCCGCGGCGGAGCGACTGGTGACCGAGGCGATCACCGCCGGTGGCCGGGATAACATCACAGTCGTCGTCGTCGACGCGACGGGCGTGTCCGACGACACGAGCGGCGGGAGCACGACACCGCGGGACCAGTCCGGGGTGCCGGAGCCGGAGGTCGACGAGGACACGCTGCCCAGGGATGTTCGTCTGCAGATCGGGGGTCTGACGTGACGCTGCGCTACGTCACCGGAACGGCACGCGCCGTCGTGCGGGGTGGGACGGTCGTCGTCCTGCCCGGCCCGGTGGAGGCGTCGCTCGTCGAGCAGGTCTGGGACCAGCTCGGCGCCGACGCGGGCGTCGTCGAGGTGCTCCAGGTGCTCACGGGCGCGTTCGGGTCGAGCCTGCGCACGGTGCCGCCGTTCGTCGTCGCGGTCGTCACGGACCGCCGCGTGCACGTCGCGGCCCGGGGCCGCGTGTCGGTGACGCTCGAGCTCGACGGCGGCGAGCGCGTGCGCGTCGACGGCGAGGGCGTCACGACCTGGTCCGAGCGCGTCCTGGAGGACGTGGTCGAGCTGCTCGTCCGCGTCGACGCCGGCCTCGCGGGTACGCTCGACGAGGGCCCGGCCGGCGGTCCGCTGCTCGGGGACGCCGCCACGCTGCCCCTGGTCTCGGGCGTCGTGCTCGCGGGTGCGGTCGCCTGGCCGCTCGTCGAGCGACCCGCCGTCGCGCCGCGCGAGGACGAGACGCCCGCCGCGGCGGAGCCCGCGGGCACGCCCTCAGCGCCGACGGCGCCCGCGCCCGAGGCCGCCCCGACGGCCGCGCTCGCGGCGGAGCCCGCCGCCGCGCCCGTCGACGGGCTCGGGGCCACGCTGCGCCTGCCCGAGGAGACGATCGCGCCGGAGCCCGACGGCGTCCCGCACCACCCCGAGCCGGTCGCGACCGGGTCCGCCGAGCCCGCGACGTCCGACGACGCTCCCGACGCCCCGGCGGACGAGCCGGACGACGACTACGCCCACCTGTGGGGCTCCACGATCCTGCGGACCGTCGAGGACGCCGCCGTGCGGCTCGACGAGGAGGACGAGCACGACGAGCCCGAGGCGGCCGCCGCGCCCGTGCCGCCGCCCCCGGCCGCCCCGGCCGAGCCCGCACCGGCGGAGCCCGCGGTTCCCGCCCCGCCCGTCGCGGACGGTCTCATCGCAGGCGTCCCGCGCGAGTGGACCGGCGCCACGCCCGCCGCGGCGCACCGGGCCGCGACCGTCGTCGACCCGGAGGGGGAGGGGGCCGCCGAGGCGGCCGGCCTCGACCACGACGGCCACACCGTGCTCTCGTCCGCGATCGCCGACCTGCGCGCCGCCGCCCAGGAGGCGGCGCCCGAGGCGGCGCCCCCGGCACCGCCGACGCCGTCGTTCACCGCGCCGCCCGCGCCGGGCCAGCAGCAGATCCTGGCGCGCACGTGCGCGCACGGGCACGCCAACCCGCCGTCGCGCGAGACGTGCGCGGTCTGCGACGCGCCGCTGGACGGCGACGCCGAGCTCGCGGTCCGCCCGCCGCTCGGGCGCGTCGTCGTGTCGACCGGGCAGACGGTCGAGCTCGACCGGCCCGTCGTCGTCGGTCGGCGCCCGCGCTCGCCGCGCACGCAGTCGGCCGAGCTGCCGCGGCTCGTCACGGTGCCGAGCCCGCAGCAGGACATCTCGCGCTCGCACCTCGAGATCACGCTCGAGGGGTGGCACGTGCTCGTGAGCGACATGGCGACGACCAACGGCACCACGCTCCTGCGCACGGGCCAGCCGCCGCGGCGCCTGCACCCGTCGGAGCCGGTGCTCGTCGTCGACGGCGACGTCGTCGACCTCGGCGACGGCGTGACCCTAATGTTCGAGGGGATCCGGTGAGCACGAAGCGCGCACCGTCACCACCCCCGGAGATCACGGGCTTCGAGTACGTCTCGCTCATCGGCTCGGGCGGGTTCTCCGACGTCTTCCTGTACCAGCAGCAGCGGCCCCGCCGCCGCGTCGCGATCAAGGTCCTGCTGCACGAGTGGTCGAGCCACTCGCAGCGCGCGGCGTTCGACGCCGAGGCCGACCTCATGGCGACGCTCTCGACGCACCCGTCGATCGTCACGATGTACGAGGCGGACATCGCGGACGACGGCCGTCCGTACCTCGCGATGGAGTACTGCTCGCGCCCGAACCTCGGGGCGCGCTACCGCAGCGAGCGTCTCTCGGTCGCCGAGGCGCTGCGCACGGCCGTGCAGATCGCCGGCGCCGTGGAGACCGCGCACCGCGCGGGCATCCTGCACCGCGACATCAAGCCCGCGAACATCCTCGTCACCGAGTACGGGCACCCGGCGCTCACGGACTTCGGCATCTCCTCGACGGTCGACGACGCCGCGCGCGCCGAGGGGATGTCGATCCCGTGGTCGCCGCCGGAGTCGTTCGCGGAGCCGCCGCGCAGCGGGATCGCGACGGACGTCTGGGCGCTCGCCGCGACGACGTACACGCTGCTCGCGGGCCGCACGCCGTTCGAGGTGCCCGGCGGCTCGAACTCGAGCGCCAACCTCATCTCGCGCATCGAGAGCTCGCCGCTGCCGCCCACCGGTCGCACGGACGTGCCCGCGTCGCTCGAGCGCGTGCTCGCGACGGCGATGGCGAAGAACCCGGCGTCGCGCTACCCGACCGTCCTCGCGTTCGCGCGCGCCCTGCAGCAGGTGCAGAACGAGCTGTCGTACGCGGTCACGCCGATCGACCTGCTCGACGACTCGGGCCACGTGCAGGAGGAGGAGCCCGACGACGACGGCGGGACGCGCCTGCGCCAGGTCGTCTCGATCGACCCGTCGGGCGCCGGCGCGGCGGCGGGCACCTCCGCCCCGCCGCGCCCGACGCAGCCGACGACGCCCCTGCACCCCGCGACGCCCTGGCCGGGCCCGGCGCCCGCGCCCGGGGCGGGCCCGGCGCACGCCCCGTACCCGCCCGCGGCGTGGAGCCAGGGTGCGCCCGCCGGGACGTCGGGCACCGTGCCGACGACCGCCGTCGGGCAGGCCGGGCTCGCGCCCGTCGCGGAGCTCACGGACCCGTCGCGCCTGTACCCGGGGGCACGGCAGCCGGGCGCGTGGGGCGCCCCGCCGGTCGAGGACACGGTCCACCGCACGGCCGGGCCGGCCGCGGGCGAGGCCGAGGCGACGGGCACGGAGGAGCGCACCGGGCGGGGCGCGCTGTGGGCGACGCTCGCGGCGGTCGTCGGCGTCGCCGTCGCGGTCACGGGGTTCCTCGTGCTGCGCCCCGACGGGACGCCGGACGACACGACGCCGACCGCCGACGGCGAGAGCACGACGACCCCGGACGACGACTTCGTCCCGTCGGACAACCTGGGCGACCTCGTGCCGCCGGTGAACGACCTCGTGGGCACGTACGACCCCGAGCGCGAGGTCGCGACGTTCACGTGGGCGTACGACTCGGAGAAGGCGCAGGAGGGGGACATGTTCGCGTGGAAGAAGCTCGACGTGCTCGAGGACTCGCCCTACAAGGACGCGTTCGACGGGACCACGGTCGAGCTCCGGGCCAAGCCCGGCGAGCAGGTCTGCATCGAGGTCATCGTCGAGCGTGACGGCCGGTTCTCGGCGTCGCCCCAGAAGGCCTGCGTGACGGGGGAGGCGGCGTGAGCGAGCTCGCGGTCGAGTTCTGCGGCGAGTGGTTCCGCCCGTCCGTCGACGGGGAGCCGTTCGACATCGGGCGCGACGGGGACCTCGCGATCGAGGACAACCCGTACCTGCACCGGCGCTTCCTGCGCATCTCCCACGAGGCCGGCATCTGGTGGCTCGCCAACGTGGGGTCGCTCATCTCCGCGACGGTGTGCGACTCGGGCGGCGGCGTGCAGTCGTGGTTGTCGCCGGGCAACCGCTTGCCGATCGTCTTCCCGACGACGTCCATCGTGTTCACGGCCGGCCCGACGACGTACGAGCTCACCGCGCAGCTGCACGGCGCGCCGTACCAGGAGATCCGGTCGGAGGACCCGGACTCGGGCGCGACGACGATCGGCATGATCACGTTCACGACGAGCCAGAAGCAGCTCATCGTCGCCCTCGCCGAGCCGATGCTGCGGCGCGACGGCACGGGCCTGTCCGAGATCCCGTCGTCGGCGGCCGCGGCGGCGCGGCTCGGCTGGGCCACGACGCGCTTCAACCGCAAGCTCGACAACGTGTGCGACAAGCTCGACCGGATCGGCGTCAAGGGGCTGCGCGGCGGCCCGGGCGCGCTCGCGACGAACCGCCGCGCTCGCCTCGTCGAGTACGCCGTCGCGTCCCGGCTCGTCACCGCGGCCGACCTGCCCCTCCTCGACCTGACCGACGACGGCTGAGCGCGCCGGCTCCGGCGAGCGCCGCCGCGCGCTCCGCCGGGTCGCGCCCTCGGGCCGCCGCCGTCCCGCTCCTGCGAACCTGAACAGGAACCTTCGTGCGAATCAAGCTCACGCTGCACCGCCCCGACGCCAGCACGACCAACGTCGCCGTCACGGCCGACGCGACGGCCACCGTGCGCGACGTCGCGGAGGCGCTGTTCGCGGGCGACCCCACCCGCTCGGGCACCGCCGTCCCGGACCGGCTCACGCTCCAGGTCGGCACGTCCCCGGCGGGCTCGGGCCAGGGGCGCGTGCTGTCCCCGACGAGCGACCTCGTCGAGGCGGGCCTGCGGTCCGGGTCGACGGTCTCGATCGTGCGCGTGTCGGAGCACTTCGACGCCCCGGGTCAGGACCGCGGCGCGGCGGTCGCCGTCCTGCGCGTCCTCGAGGGCCCGGACGCGGGGCGCGAGTTCCCGCTGCCGGTCGGCACGAGCTACCTCGGCCGCGACCGCAACATGGACATCCGGCTGAGCGACCCGCAGGTGTCCAAGCGGCACGCGCGCATCACGGTCGGCGAGACGATCGAGATCACCGACACGAACTCGGCGAACGGCCTCGTCATGGGCGGGCAGCGCATGATGCGCTCGACGCTCACGTCCGCGGACACCGTGACGATCGGGAGCACGGTCGTGTCGGTCGTCGCGCTGCACCGCACGACGAGCCTCGCGCCGACGAGCCCGGTCGTGGAGTTCAACCGGTCGCCGCGCGTCGTCGCACGGTTCCCGGAACGCAAGCTCAAGGCGCCCAAGCCGCCGACCCCGCCGGAGCCGCAGCGCTTCCCGTACCTCGCGATGGTCGCGCCGCTGATCATGGGCACGATCCTCTACTCGGTCACGCGGAACATCCTGTCGATCGTCTTCATCGGGCTGAGCCCGATCCTCATGCTCGGCAACTACCTCGACCAGAAGGTGCAGGCGCGCCGCAAGCTCAAGGCGCAGCGCGAGCAGTTCGCGGCGGCCGTCGTGGCGATGCGCGACACGATCGAGCGCACGCACGCCGTCGAGCGCGCGGTGCGCCTGTCGGAGGCGCCGTCGGTCGCGGACACGGTCGACGCGGTGCGGCGGCTCGGCGGGCTGATGTGGACCCACCGCCCCGAGCACGAGGCGTTCCTCACGGTGCGCGTCGGGCTCGGCGCGGCGCCCGCGCGCACGCAGCTCGAGCAGCCGAGCGAGAACAACACGCTGCCGGAGTTCTGGAGCGAGCTCGAGAAGCTGCACGCGCAGTGCGCGACGATCTCGGGCGTGCCCGTCGTCGCGCGCCTGCGCACCGACGGCGCGCTCGGCGTCGCGGGCACCGGGTCGACGGTCGACGCCGTCGCGCGCGGCATCCTCGTCCAGCTCGCGGGCCTGCACTCGCCGTCGGAGCTCGTGCTCGCGGCGGTGACGTCGCAGCGCTCGCGCGCCGACTGGGAGTGGCTCGAGTGGCTGCCGCACACGGGCTCGCCGCACAGCCCGCTCGGCGGCGACCACCTCGCCGACAACCCCGGCGCGGCGCAGGCCCTGCTGTCCCAGCTCGAGGACCTCGTCGAGGCGCGGGGTGCCGACCTCGACACGCACGCCGAGCTGCGCGGGCCCATCGACCCCGAGGAGGGGGAGGACACCCCGAAGCCCGTCCTGCCGACGGTCGTCGTGCTCGTCGAGGACGACGCCCCGGTGGACCGGTCGCGCCTCACGCGGCTCGTCGAGCGCGGCGCGGACGCGGGCGTGCACGTCGTGTGGGTCGCGCCGACCGTCGAGCAGCTCCCGGCCGCGTGCCGCACCTTCGTGCTCGTCGACACCGCGGACGCGACCTCGGCCGGCACGGCGGGCGCGACGAGCGGCGAGGTCCGCGTCGGGCGCCTCACGTTCCCCGTGACGTGCGAGACGGTGGACCTGCCCACGGCCCACGAGGTCGCGCGCATCCTCGCGCCGGTCGTCGACGTCGGTGCCCCGGTCGACGACGACTCCGACCTGCCGCGCTCCGTCTCCTACCTCACGCTCGCGGGCACCGCCCTCGCCGAGGACCCGGGCCGCCTCATCGACGCGTGGCGCGAGAACGGGTCCCTCACGCCGCGCGACGGCTCGCCGCCCGTGCGGCGCAAGGCGCCCACGAACCTGCGCGGCCTCGTCGGGCACTCGGGCACGGAGCCGCTCTACCTCGACCTGCGCACCCAGGGCCCGCACGCGCTCGTCGGCGGGACGACGGGCGCGGGCAAGTCCGAGTTCCTCCAGTCGTGGGTGCTCGGCATGGCGGCGGCCCACAGCCCGGACCGCGTGACGTTCCTCTTCGTCGACTACAAGGGCGGCGCCGCGTTCGCGGACTGCGTCAACCTGCCGCACACCGTCGGCCTCGTGACCGACCTCTCGCCGCACCTCGTGCGCCGCGCGCTCACGTCGCTGCGCGCCGAGCTGCGCTACCGCGAGCACCTGCTCAACCGGAAGAAGGCCAAGGACCTCGCGTCGCTCGAGCGCACGGGCGACCCCGACGCCCCGCCGAGCCTGCTCATCGTGGTCGACGAGTTCGCCGCCCTCGTCAACGAGGTCCCCGAGTTCGTCGACGGCGTCGTGGACGTCGCGCAGCGCGGGCGCTCGCTCGGCCTGCACCTCATCCTCGCGACCCAGCGACCCGCGGGCGTCATCAAGGACAACCTGCGCGCGAACACGAACCTGCGCGTCGCGCTGCGCATGGCGGACGAGGACGACTCGACCGACATCCTCGGCATCCCCATGGCCGCGCACTTCGACCCGTCGATCCCCGGCCGCGGCGCCGTGAAGACCGGCCCCGGCCGCATCACGCCGTTCCAGACGGGCTACGCGGGCGGCTGGACGACGTCGCGGCCCGAGCGCCCGCGCATCGACGTCCAGGAGATGGCGTTCGGCTCCGACATCCGCTGGGAGCTGCCCGAGCCGGAGGTCGAGGAGGTCACCGACCCCGGGCCGAACGACATCGCGCGCATCGTCGCGACGATCTCGCGCGCGGCGACCGAGGCGGCGGTGCCGATGCCGCGCAAGCCGTGGCTGCCCGAGCTCGCGCCCACGTACGACCTCGCGCGCCTGCCGAACCCGCGGACGGACACGATGCTGCTCCTCGGCGTCGAGGACGACCCGACGACCCAGGCCCAGCCGACCGTCTTCTACGAGCCGGACCGCGACGGCAACATGGCGATCTACGGCACCGGTGGCTCCGGCAAGAGCGCGACCCTGCGCACGATCGCGGTCTCGGCCGCGATCACGGCGCGCGGCGGCCCCGTGCAGGTGTACGCGATCGACGCCGGCGCGAGCGGTCTGCGCATGCTCGAGGACCTCCCGCACGTCGGCGCGGTCATCTCCGGCGACGACGAGGAACGCGTCCAGCGCGTGCTGCGGACGCTGCGCGACCTCGTCGACGAGCGCTCGGCGCGGTACGCCGCCGTGCGCGCGGGCAGCCTCGACGAGTACCGGCGCCTGGCGAACGCGCCCGACGAGCCGCGCATCCTCCTGCTCGTCGACGGCATCGGCGCGTTCCGCGAGTCCTACGAGTTCCGGCCCGCGCACGCGTTCCCGGTCTGGGGCGCGTTCACGGCCGTCGCGACGGACGGCCGCCAGGTCGGCGTGCACGTCGTCGTCGCGGGCGACCGCGCGGCGTCGGTGCCGACGTCGCTCGGCTCGACGATCCAGAAGCGCCTCGTGCTGCGCCTCGCGAGCGAGGACGACTACCTGACGCTGGGCGTGCCGAAGGACGTGCTCTCGCTGACGTCCCCGCCCGGCCGCGGCGTGCTCGACGAGAACGAGGTCCAGGTCGCGGTGCTCGGCGGCGACCCGAACGTCGCGCTCCAGGCGCGCGAGCTCGGCAAGCTGCGCGACGCGATGGTGCGCCTCGGCATCCCGCAGGCGCCCGGCGTCGAGCGGCTCCCGGACAGCTTCACGCTCGACGCGCTGCCGGAGCTCGCGGGCGACCGCCCGGCGATCGGCCTGGACGACCTCGACATCGCGCCCGTGGGCCTGCCCGCGCGCGGCACGTTCATGCTCTCCGGCCCGCCCGGGGGCGGGCGCACGACGGCGCTCGTCACGATCGCGCAGGCCGTGCGCCGGGCGCGCGCGGGCCGGGTCGTGTACCTGTCACCGCGCCGCACGAGCATCTCGGCGCTCGACGTCTGGGACACGGCCGCGACGTCGCCGGAGGAGGTCGTGACGCTCCTGGAGTCGCTCACGCAGGCCCTCGACGGCGGGTCGCTGCGCCCGGGCGCGCTCACGGTCCTCGTCGAGTCGGTGACGGAGTTCACCGGCACGCCCGCGGAGCAGCCGCTCGTCGCGTTCGTGCGGGCCGCGACGCGCGCCGAGCAGCTCGTCGTGGGCGAGGCGGAGTCGTCGACGTGGGGGCAGGCGTGGGCGATCGCGCAGCCGTTCAAGGCCGGCCGCACCGGGCTCCTGCTCACGCCGGGCGACCTCGACGGCGACACCCTGCTCGGCACCGGCCTCGGCCGGATCCGCCGGGCGGACTTCCCGCCCGGGCGCGGCTTCCTCGTCGTCTCCGGCCGGGCGCGCAAGCTGCACGTCGCACTCCCGAGGTAGCGACGTGACGACCACAGGCACGTCATGGGGACACCTCCCCATCGACGGCGCTCGTGGCCCGATGGTTGAGTACTTCCATCGACAACGGGACGACGTCCACGCAGGGTGGGGGTCGAGAGACAGAAGGAGAACACCATGGCTGGTGGCATGTGGGGCGCTAACGTCGAGGAGCTGCGCGGGCTGGGTCAGACCCTGCAGCAGAAGGCGGACGAGATCCGCACGACGATGCAGAACCTGAACTCCCAGATCCAGAGCGTGCCGTGGGAGGGCCCCGACGCCCAGCAGTTCAAGGGCAGCGACTGGCCGGCTGCGCAGACGCAGCTCAACAACGTCGCGCAGACGCTGACGGACGCCGGCCAGAAGGCCACGCAGAACGCGCAGCAGCAGGAGCAGGCCTCGAACAGCTGACCTGCTCGGCTCCACCGAGGGCGCGGCACCCGCACGGGTGCCGCGCCCTCGGTGTGTCTGGGGGCGGCGCGGCCCGCGCGGCGTCGGTCTGCGAGACTGCGGGGACGCCGGCCCGACCGGCGGCCCCCGAGGAGAGGACCTGACGCATGGCCGAGCTGCGCTTCCCGAGCGACGACTTCCCCGCCCCGGTGGGGGTCCGGGTCGACGCGCCGGACCGCTGGGTCCCCCTGCCGCACGTCGCCCTCCCGCTCGCGCTCGGCCGCGAGGTGGAGGAGGGGGAGTTCAACCCGAACGTCATCGTCGTGGTCTCGCGCATCCGTGCCGACCACACGCTCGACGACGCGCACGCGGAGGTGCTGCGCAAGCTCAAGCCGCTGCCGCGGATGCGCCGGCTCGACGGCGGCGACGTCGACGTCGACGGCCTCCCGGGGCGCTGGGTCGAGGCGTCGTTCAAGGGCGGCGGGGGCTCGGTCCTCGTGCAGTCAGTGCGGACGGTCGTCGTCCCCCGCGGGCCGGTCGCGGACCTCGTCCAGACGACGGGCACGTGCACGCTGACGCAGCACCCGTGGGCCGCGGCGGAGATCCGGGCGGTCCAGGAGAGCCTGCGCGTCGACCGCTGAGCCGGCGTTACATTGGCCCGGATCACAAGACGGGGTATCCACCTGGCGAGACCGGTGCGACCCTGGTCACGGAGGAGAGGGTCCGAGTGAGGCGACCCTCACCCCAGTCGTACAATCGAGAGGTCTCCTGCGGCCGGTACCCCACCGGTCGACGCGGAAACGGCCCGTCGGCCGCGCGGGAGAGACCCCCGTCCTCGACCGGAAGGCGCCCTGTCCTGTGAGCAGCATCCGTCCACTGCGCGTCGCGATCGTCGGCGCTGGTCCCGCCGGGATCTACGCCGCGGACATCCTGTCCAAGACCGACCTCGACGTGAGCATCGACCTGTTCGAGCGCCTGCCCGCGCCGTTCGGTCTCGTGCGCTACGGCGTCGCGCCCGACCACCCGCGCATCAAGCAGATCATCGTCGCGCTCCACAAGGTGCTGAGCCGCGGCGACATCCGCCTCCTCGCGAACGTGGACTACGGCGTCGACCTCAAGCTGGACGACCTGCGCCAGTACTACGACGCGGTGATCTTCTCGACCGGCTCGATCCGCGACGCGGCGCTCCCGATCGAGGGCATCGACCTGCCGGGCTCCTACGGCGCGGCCGACTTCGTCTCCTGGTACGACGGCCACCCCGACGTGCCGCGCACCTGGCCGCTCGAGGCCGAGCAGGTCGCGGTCATCGGCGCGGGCAACGTCGCGCTCGACGTCGCGCGCGTGCTCGCGAAGCACGCGGACGACCTGCTGCCGACCGAGGTCCCGCAGAACGTCTACGAGATCCTCAAGGCGTCGCCCGTGACGGACGTCCACGTGTTCGCGCGCCGCGGCCCGGCACAGGTGAAGTTCTCGCCGCTGGAGCTGCGAGAGCTCGGCCACGTGCCGGACGTCGACGTGATCGTCTACCCCGAGGACTTCGAGTTCGACGAGGGCTCGATGGCGGCGATCAGCTCGTCCAACCAGACCAAGCAGGTCGTCAAGACCCTGACGGACTGGACGCTCAAGGACCCGAGCCAGAACACCGCCTCGCGTCGCCTGCACCTGCACTTCCTCCACGCCCCGGCCGCCGTGCTCGGCGACGGCAAGGTCGAGGCGCTGCGCACCGAGCGCACCCGGCTCAACGGCGACGGCACCGTCTCCGGCACCGGCGAGTTCCACGAGTGGCCCGTGCAGGCCGTCTACCGCGCGGTCGGCTACTTCGGCTCCCCGCTCCCGGAGATCCCCTTCGACGAGCTCAAGGGCGTCATCCCGAACCGCGAGGGTCGCGTCATCGACATCGACGGCGAGCACATCCCCGGCGTCTACGCGACGGGCTGGATCAAGCGCGGCCCCGTCGGCCTCATCGGGCACACGAAGTCCGACGCGTCCGAGACCGTCCGGCACCTCGTGGAGGACGTCACGGGCGCGGGCGACGGCGGCGACGTCGCGGCGGCCGACCTCGCGGGCGGGCGCGTCGCGCCGCACGGCGACCCCGAGGCGATCGTCGAGTTCCTCCGCGAGCGCGGCGTCGACCACGTCGAGTGGTCCGGCTGGGAGCTCCTCGACGCGTACGAGCGCTCGCTCGGCGAGCCGCACGGGCGCGAGCGCATCAAGGTCGTGCCGCGCGAGGAGATGATCCGCATCGCGCGCGGCGAGGCCCAGGTCGGCTGACCTGCCGCTCCGCACGACCGCAGGACCTACGACGGCGCCCCCCCCCCCCGGGTGGGGCGCCGTCGTCGTCCCCGGGGTCGGGCCGCCCGCCCGCCGGCGCGACGTGAGCAGGGCGCGGGAACGGGACGGTCGCCTCGGGCGTTCACCAGGTGGGCGTCGACCGGGTCGGCGCCCGTCGGGCGCCTGCGCGAACCGCGCGGGGCGCCCGGGCACGGAAGGGAGCGCAGCGTGGGACGCCAGCACTACAACGGTCTCAAGACGGCAGGCCTGTTCGGCCTCATGTGGGCCATCGTCCTGGGGCTGTGGGCGCTGTTCGGCGCCCGGGCGAACCTGCTGTGGCTGTTCGTCGGCATCGGCCTCGTGACGACGTTCTACGGGTACTGGAACTCCGACAAGATCGCGATCCGCGCGATGCACGCGCGCCCGGTCAGCGAGCTCGAGCAGCCCGCGATGTACCGGATCGTGCGTGAGCTGTCGACGCAGGCGCGCCAGCCCATGCCCCGCCTGTACGTCTCGCCCACGCAGGCGCCCAACGCGTTCGCCACGGGCCGCAACCCCAAGAACGCGGCCGTGTGCTGCACCGAGGGGATCCTGCGCCTCCTCGACGAGCGCGAGCTGCGCGGCGTGCTCGGCCACGAGCTCATGCACGTGTACAACCGCGACATCCTCACGTCCTCCGTCGCGGGCGCGCTCGCGGGCGTCATCACCTCGCTCGCGCAGTTCCTGCTGATCTTCGGCGGCGACCGCGACCGCGGGGGGAACCCGGTCGCGGCCCTCGCGATGGTCGTCCTCGCGCCGCTCGCGGCGATGCTCGTGCAGCTCGCGATCTCGCGCACGCGCGAGTACGACGCCGACGAGGACGGCGCGAGGCTCACGGGTGACCCGCTCGCTCTCGCGTCCGCGCTGCGCAAGCTCGACGCCGGCACGCAGCGCGCCCCGCTCCCGCAGAACCGGGACCTCGTCGACGTGTCCCACCTCATGATCGCCAACCCGTTCCGCGGCGCGGGCGTCGCGAAGATGTTCGCGACCCACCCGCCGATGACCGAGCGCATCAAGCGCCTCGAGGCGATGGCCGGCCACGGCCCGGGCTACGGCGGCATCACGTACCACTGAACCGCCGTCCGACCCACCGCTCCTCCCGCCCGTGTGATCCACCGGCGTGACCGGCGCGCGTGACCCAGCAGCGTGACCCAGCAGCGTGACCCAGGAGCGTGACCCAGCGGCGTGACGCACCGGCCGCGTGAGCCACCTCACCACCCGGTCCGGGGACGGTCCCGCCGACCTAGCGTGGGACGTGGACCCGAGCCGCTCGGGCCCGTCTCCGCGGTCGGAGCCGCGGGGACCCGCGGTGCTCCGACGGAGGTCTCCCCATGCAGTCGAGTCATCGACGTCTCGCGACGAACGTCCTGGTCATCGGAACGGGGGGCGCAGGGCTGCGCGCCTCGATCGAGCTCGCGGAGCGGGGTGTGGACGTCCTCGCGGTCGGCAAGCGCCGGCGCCACGACGCCCACACGAGCCTCGCCGCGGGCGGGATCAACGCGGCGCTCGCGACGATGGACCCGCAGGACTCGTGGCAGCAGCACGCGGCCGACACGATCACGGAGTCCTACCTCCTGGCCGACCCGGAGGTCGTGCAGGTCGTCACGCAGAACGCGGCGCGCGGCATCGAGGACCTCGCGCGGTGGGGCATGCCGTTCGCGCGCGAGGCGGACGGACGCCTCAGCCAGCGCTTCTTCGGCGCGCACACGTACCGACGCACGGCATTCGCGGGGGACTACACGGGCCTCGAGATCCAGCGCACGCTCGTGCGGCGCGCGAGCGAGCTGCACGTGCCGGTGCTGGACACGGTCTACGTGACGCGGCTGCTCACGGCGGGCGGGCGCGTGTTCGGCGCGTACGGGTTCGACGTGACCGACGGCACGCGCGTGACGATCCACGCGGACGCAGTGATCCTCGCCGCGGGCGGGCACACCCGGATCTGGCGCCGGACGTCGTCGCGGCGGGACGAGAACACGGGCGACTCGTGGCGCCTCGCCGTCGAGGCGGGCGCGAGCCTGCGCGACGCGGAGCTCGTCCAGTTCCACCCCTCGGGCATCCTCGAGCCCGACGACGCGGCGGGGACCCTGGTCTCCGAGGCGGCGCGCGGGGAGGGCGGCGTCCTGCGCAACGCGCTCGGCGAGCGCTTCATGGAGCGCTACGACCCGGAGCGGCTCGAGCTCTCGACGCGCGACCGCGTCGCGCTCGCGAACTTCACCGAGATCGCCGAGGGGCGAGGCACGGCGAAGGGCGGCGTCCTCCTGGACGTCTCCCACCTGCCGCGCGAGCAGGTGCTGGAGCGGCTCCCGCGCGTCTACCGCATGATGCTCGACCTGCAGATGCTCGACATCACGACGACGCCGATGGAGGTCGCCCCGACCGCCCACTACTCGATGGGCGGGGTGCGGGTCGCCGCGGCCGACCACGCGACGGACGTCGAGGGTCTCTACGTCATCGGCGAGGCGGCCAGCGGCCTGCACGGCGCGAACCGCCTCGGTGGCAACTCGCTCATCGAGCTGCTCGTGTACGGGCGCCTCACGGGCGCTGCCGCCGCGGACTTCGCCGTCGGGTCTGACGCGCCCCGGCGCGACCGTGACGCCGTCGCCGAGGCCGCGCACGAGGTGGACCTCGCGCTCGGGCTGGGGACCGCCGTCGGCTCCGAGCCGGCGGCGCAGGAGAACGCGCGGCGGCTGCAGCGCGCCGTGCGCGACGTCATGACCGAGCACGCGGGCGTGGTCCGGTCCGCGGACGGGCTCACGAAGGGTCTGCGGCTCCTCGGCGAGGTCGAGGACCGGGCGCGGGCCGTCGTCGCGCACCCGGACATCGCCGGGTACGACGACCTCGCGCACGTGTTCGACCTTAAGGGGTCCCTGCTCGCGGCGCGCGCGACGCTCGACTCGGCGCTCGCGCGCCGCGAGACGCGCGGGTGCCACAACCGGTCCGACTTCCCGGAGACCGACCCGGCGCTGCAGGTGAACCTCGTGTGGTCGCCCGGCACCGGAGTCACGACCGAGGAGATCCCGCCCGTGCCCGCCGAGATCGCGTCACTCGTGCGCCACGACGACTCCGTGGTGGGCAAGCTCGTCGAGTAGGGCGCGCGCGACGCCGTCGTCGTCGTTCGCCGCGGTGACGTCCGTCGCCGCGGCGAGCACGTCGGGGTGGGCGTTCGCGACGGCGAACGAGCGGCCTGCCCAGCGCAGCATGGGCAGGTCGTTGGGCATGTCCCCGAACGCCCAGACGTCGCGCGCGTCGACGCCGAGGCGGGTGCACCAGCGCGCGAGCGCGGCGTCCTTGGTCACCGCGGGCGCGAGCAGCTCGGCGAGTCCGGCGGCGCCGGAGTAGGCGAGGTGGGCGCGGTCCCCGACGGCGTCGCGCACGCGCGCGAAGAACGTCTCCTGCGCGGGCGTCTGCGCGTCGGCGACGACGACGGGCTGCGTCGCGGGTGCGTCGTCCACGGGGGAGCGCGGGTCGCGCGCGAGGATCTTCCCGACCGGCTGCCGCGCCGGGCCGCCCGGTGCGGCGCCGTGCGGGCCGAGCGTGGTCTCGACCGCGGCGACGTCCGCGGCGTCGTCGTCCGGCGTCGAGCGGAACCCCGGGTCGAACGTGGGGCCGTCGACGCGCTCGAACGCGAGCGCGACGCCCGGGACGGCCGCGCGGAGGTCGGCGACGAGCGCCGCCGCCTCCGCGGCCGTGAAGCCGCACACGTCGAGCGGGCTCGCCGTCGCCAGGTCCCAGACCGCCGCGCCGCCGAGGCAGATGACGTGCCCGTGCCCGCCGACGACGTCGGCGAGCGGCCCGAGCCAGCGCGGAGGTCGCGCCGTGGCGAAGACGACCTCGACCCCCGCGTCCTCGGCGGCGCGCAGGGCGGACCGGGTGCGCGCGGAGACGCTCCCGTCGGAGCGCAGGAGCGTCCCGTCGAGGTCCGTCGCGACGACGCGCGGGAGCCCGGGCACGGCCGCGGGGCGGCCCGGGACGGACGCGCGCGGGCCGCCGTCGGGCAGGGGCACGGGGCTACCGGTAGTTCGTGAACTGCAGCGCGACGTCGAGGTCGGAGCCCTTGAGCAGCGCGATCACGGCCTGCAGGTCGTCGCGCGACTTGCTCGTGACCCGGACCTCGTCGCCCGTGATCTGCGTCTTCACGGCCTTGGGGCCCTCGTCGCGGATGATCTTGGTGATCTTCTTCGCGTTCTCGCTCGACAGCCCCTCCTTGAGGGTCGCCGCGAGCCGGTACTCCTTGCCCGACGCCTTGGGCTCCTTGTCGCCCGTGTCGAGCGCCTTGAGGGAGATGCCCCGCTTGACGAGCTTGGTCTCGAACACGTCGAGGATCGCGAGCACGCGCTCCGCCGAGTTCGCGACCATGAGGATGCTGTCGCCGCTCCACGCGATCGACGCGCCGACGTTGCGGAAGTCGTAGCGCTGCGAGACCTCCTTGGCGGCCTGGTTGAGCGCGTTGTCGACCTCCTGGCGGTCGACCTTGCTGACGATGTCGAACGACGAGTCGGCCATGGGTGGTCCTCTCTCGGGCCGGGTACGGGTGCTGGGACCCACCGTAGTCGAGCGTGCTCAGGACCGGGCCGCGAGGCGCGTCGCGCGCGCCGTGCGCAGGCCGTCGACCGAGAGCACGACGAGCGCGAGCCACACGAGGCCGAAGCCCGCCCACCGCGTGGCGGACATGGGCTCGTGGAAGACGAGCAGGCCGAACACGAACTGCAGCGCCGGGCCGAGGTACTGCAGCAGGCCGACGACGCTCAGGGGCAGCCGCCGCGCGGCGGCGCTGAAGAGCAGGAGCGGCAGGGCGGTGACGACGCCCGCCGACGCGAGCAGGAGCGCGTGGCCCGTGCCCTCGGCGCCGAACGTGCCGACGCCCGTCGCGGCGAGCCACCCGAGGTACGCGAGCGCGAGGGGCGTGAGCACCGTCGTCTCGACGGCGAGGCCGGGCAGTGCCTCGACCGTGCGGCCCACCCGGTTCTTCACGAGGCCGTAGAGGCCGAACGAGCACGCGAGGACGAGCGCGACCCAGGGCAGGCCGCCCGTCCCCGTGCTGAGCACGACGACCGCCGCCGCCCCGACGCCCACCGCGACCCACTGCGCGGGGCGCAGGCGCTCGCGCAGGACCACGACGGCGAGCAGCACGGTGACGAGCGGGTTGATGAAGTACCCGAGCGCGGCGTCGAGCACGTGCCCGCTGAGGACGCCGTACACGTACGTCGTCCAGTTGACGACGATGAGGACCGCGGCCACGGCGAGCACCCCGAGCGTGCGAGGGGTGCGCAGCGCCGCGACGTACCCGCCGAGCTGGCGCGTGGCGGCGAGGAGCACGAGGCAGAAGACGAGGCTCCACACGACGCGGTGCGCGATGATCTCGACCGGGGCGGCGGGCTCGAGCAGCGGGAAGTAGAGCGGCATGGCGCCCCACAGGAAGAACGCGCCGGCGCCGAGGAGGAGGCCCCACCGGTCGGTCGGCGCGGCCGGGCCCGTGCGGGCGCCGGACGACGCGGGGGCGGCCTGGGGAGCGGTGGCGCCGGTGGGCGCGGGCTCGGGCGTCCCGGGGCCCGGGAGGTGGCCCGGGGCGGGGGAGGGGTGGCTCACCGGACCACTGTACGGACGGGCGCCGACACCGTCGCGGGCCACCTCCTGCCGGCCGCGGCGGAGGGCCGTGCCGGGCCTCGCGAGGGGCGGATTTCGCACCTGGTGCGACGGGGCTGTATCGTGAGTGCGCTCGCACAGCGAGGACGGCACGACGTGTCGTCCTGGCGGGGCGCGCAGCTCCACACGGCAGGTTGCCCGAGCGGCCAAAGGGATCTGACTGTAAATCAGACGGCTCAGCCTTCGGGGGTTCGAATCCCTCACCTGCCACCGGAGCGACGGGGCGTCACCCATCGGGTGACGCCCCGTCGTCGTTCCCGGCACGCCGCCGCGCGGACCGGTCCCGGGTTGCCGGACGCCGCCGCGCGGGTCTCCCGGGAGGTCGTCGTCCCAGGGTCCTGGAGCCCAGGAACGGCGGAACGACGCCGATTTCGTTCGGCGCCGTGTTCCGTGTAGAGTTTTCCGCGCTGCCCCGATAGCTCAGTCGGCAGAGCATCTCCATGGTAAGGAGAAGGTCAAGGGTTCGATTCCCTTTCGGGGCTCTGTGGTGACGCGGGGTCGTTTCGCTGGAATACTGGCGAGACGGCCTCGCGTTCAGTCACGCGGCGGGGTAGCTCAGATGGTTAGAGCGCACGACTCATAATCGTGAGGTCGCGGGTTCGATCCCCGCCTCCGCTACCACTTTCGACAACCTCGCACGGCGGCCGGCGTCGTGCGACCTGCACAGCACATGCGCCCTCCGGAGGCGCGAGAGGTGGCTCACTACCGTGGCAAGCAAGAGCGCTGACGTTCGCCCCAAGATCACGCTGGCCTGCGTGGACTGCAAGGAGCGCAACTACATCACGAAGAAGAACCGTCGCAACGACCCGGACCGCCTGGAGCTCGCGAAGTTCTGCCCGCGCTGCGGCAAGCACACCGCGCACCGCGAGACCCGCTGAGCCTCCGGCTCCGCACCCGCGCACGCCCGTGAGCGTCAACCCGGCCTACGTCGGCCGCGAGTACCCCGCCAACGCGCCGTACTCGGTGGGACGCGAGAAGCTGCGCGAGTTCTCCGGCGCCGTCGGCGCCTCCCACCCCGTGCACCACGACCTCGTGGCGGCGCGGGGTGCGGGCTATCCGGACCTGGTCGCGCCGCCGACCTTCGCCGTCGTCGTCGCCCAGCGCGCGGAGAGCCAGCTGATCGAGGACCCCGAGGCGGGCATCGACTTCTCGCGCGTCGTCCACGCGGACGAGCGCTTCACGCACCACCGGCCGATCGTCGCGGGCGACGAGCTCGTGACCGTGCTGCACGTGGACTCGATCGTCGAGCGGGCCGGCCTCGCGATGGTCACCACGCGCTGCGAGATCGCGGCGCTCCTGCCCGACGGCGGCACCGAGCCGGTCTCGACCGTCACCTCGACCCTCGCGGTCCGGGGGGAGGGCGCATGAGCACCGAGGCCACCCGCCCCGCCCTGGCCGACCTGTCGGTCGGTGACGTGATCGGCACCCGCACGGTCGAGGTCGACCGCGCCCGCCTCGTGCGGTACGCCGGCGCGAGCGGCGACTTCAACCCGATCCACTGGAACGACGCGTTCGCCGCCGAGGTGGGCCTGCCCGGCGTCATCGCCCACGGCATGTTCACGATGGGCGCCGCGGTGGCCCTCGTCGAGGACTGGGCCGGCGACCCGGGCGCCGTCGTCGACTACCAGACGCGCTTCACGCGCCCCGTGCCCGTGCCGAACCCCGGCGTCGCGACGCTCGAGGTGACGGGGACCGTGGGCGCCGTGGATGCGGACGCCGGCACCGTCCGCATCGACCTCACCGTGACGTTCGAGGGTGCCCGCGTGCTCGGCAAGACGCAGGCGGTCGTCCGTCTCTGACGCCGTGCCGCCGCGGCGGCACGCTCACGACGCCCCGAGGGCGGCCCCCCCCCGCCGGGTGGGCCGCCCCGGGGGTGACCCGGCGGGGGAGTATAAAAAAAGGAGCCAGGCGCCCCAAACCATCAAGGTGATATACGGG
>NZ_JAAFAN010000068.1:0-20604 GCF_010287905.1 Cellulosimicrobium composti | reverse complement strand
GGGCCCTGGTCACACAGCCCCCCCCCCAGCCTCACCCCGGGGTCGTCACCGGCCGGGGGGGGGGCGCCCGGGCCCCCCCCCCCCCCCCCCGCCCCCCCCCCCCCCCGGGGCGGCGCCCCACGGACCCGTCCGGACGCAAGAGACCGGGGGTCTCGACGGCCCGTCCGTCGGGGCCCCCGGTCCTCGCGTGCTCCCGATCTCCGACGTCCCTCACCACGGCGTCCCGTGCCCCTCGGTTCACGATCACGCGAGACCCACGCGTAGAATCGACCGGCCCCAGACCCGGGGTCCCTACCGACCAGCGAGGTAAATCCTCCGATGTTCTCCTTCATCTCGCGACGTGTGCTGGCAGGGTTGGCGACCCTCCTCGTGTCCACGTTCGCGATGTACCTGCTCGTCGACGCCGCGATCCGGCCGTACATCTTCATGGATCTCGAGTCGAGCACGAAGCCCAACAAGGCGCAGCTCATCGCCCAGCGCACCGCCGAGCTCGACCTGGACACCCCGTCGGTGATCCGCTACTTCAAGTGGCTCGGCAGCTTCGTCACCGGTGACCTCGGGACGGCCTGGCAAAGTGGCCAGTCGGTCTCGACCCTCCTGCAGGGCGCCGTCATCTCGACCATCCAGCTCGTGGCCGCCGCGACCGTCCTCGCCGTGATCTTCGGCGTCATGGTGGGTATCGTGAGCGCGCTGCGCCAGTACAGCAGCTTCGACTACCTGACGATCTTCGTCTCGTTCGTGCTCTACTCGCTCCCGGCCTTCTGGGTCGCCGTCCTGCTCAAGCAGTGGGGCGCGATCGGCTTCAACGACTTCCTGCGCGACCCGAACCTCTCGCTCCTCGCCATCGCGATCATCGGCGTGGTGGTCGGCCTGTTCTGGTCGCTCGCCTTCGGGGGCACCGCGCGACGCCGTCTCACGGTGTTCGCCATGGGCTTCGCGGCGAGCGCGCTCGCCCTGCTCTACCTGCAGCTCTCCGGCTGGTGGGAGCGGCCGAACCTCGGCCCGGTCATCATCGTCGTCACCGGGACCGCGCTCGCGTTCGCGATCACCGCGCTCGTGTCCGGCCTGAAGAACCGCCGCGCGCTCTACGCCTCGCTCAGCACGGTCGTGCTCGGCGTGATCGTCTACTACCCGATCCAGTCGGTGCTCCGCCAGGTCGACAACTGGTGGCTCGTGCTCGTCCTCGCCGTCGTCACCGTCGCGGTCGGCATCGGCGTCGGCTACGCGTGGGGCGGCCCCGACAAGGGCGTGTCGGCCCGCGCGGCCGCGATCACGGCGTTCCTCGTCGGGTCGATGATCTTCGTCGACAAGGTGATGAAGGTCTGGCCCGCGTACTTCGGTGCGACGGCCATCAACGGCCGACCCATCCCGACGATCGGCAACAGCACGCCGAACCTCGGCGGCAACTTCTGGGTGCAGGTCCTCGACCAGTACACCCACCTGCTGCTGCCGACCATCGCGCTCGTGCTCATCCAGTTCGCCGGGTACACGCGCTACTCGCGCGCGAGCATGCTCGAGGTCATGAGCCAGGACTACATCCGCACGGCGCGGGCCAAGGGCCTGCCGGAGCGGACGGTCATCATGCGGCACGGCTTCCGCAACACGCTCATCCCGCTGGCGACGATCGTCCCGATCGACGTCATCACGCTCCTCGGCGGCGCCATCATCACGGAGAAGGTCTTCGCCCGACCGGGCATGGGCCTGCTCTTCCTCAACTCGCTGCAACGAGGCGAGATCGACCCCGTCATGGCCTATCTCGTCATCGTCGCGGCCCTCGCCATCATCGCCAACATCGTGGCTGACCTCATCTACGCAGCCCTCGACCCGCGGATCCGGGTGAACGCATGAGCAACACACCGAACGACGCGTCGCAGAGCGGCGCGACCGAGAACCAGATCGAGCTGCTCGAGGTCGAGGGGCTGTCGCAGGGGCAGATCGTCCGCCGGCGCTTCTTCCACCACAAGGGCGCGGTCGTCGCCCTGATCTTCCTCGTCGGGATCGTCGCGCTGGCGATCACGTCCATCGGGATCGGCGGCTGGGACGGCTGGTACGCCTACAAGGCGTCGGGCCAGGGCTCCACGTACCCGCTCGTCGACGGGGGAGCGCCCTCGAGCCAGCACATCTTCGGCCAGGACGAGGCGGGCCGTGACGTGTTCGCGCGCGTCATGCAGGGCACGCAGACGTCGCTCCTCGTCGTCCTCGCGGTCGGCGTCATCGCGACCGTCGCGGGCGTCCTCTTCGGGGCGCTCTCCGGGTACTACCGCGGCGCCGTGGACTCGTGGCTCATGCGCTTCACGGACCTCATCATCACGATGCCGGTCATCGTCATCGGCGCGGTCCTCGCGCTCCTGTCGGGCGGCAGCAACGCGCTCATCCTCGGGGCGTTCCTCGGCCTCGTGCTGTGGCCCCCGCTCGCGCGTCTCGTGCGCGGTGAGTTCCTGTCCCTGCGCGAGCGCGAGTTCGTCGACGCGGCACGCGTCGCCGGCGCGAGCGACAGCCGGATCATCTTCAAGCACATGCTGCCCAACGCGGTCGGCGTGATCATCGTCAACGTCACGCTGCTCATGAGCTCGGCGATCCTCCTCGAGACCGCCCTGAGCTACCTGGGCGTCGGCATCCAGGCCCCGGCCACGTCGCTCGGCAAGCTCATCAGCGACTACCAGGAGGCGTTCGCGACGCGTCCGTGGCTGTTCTGGTGGCCCGGTCTGTTCATCGTCGCGATCGCGCTGTGCGTCAACTTCATCGGCGACGGCCTGCGCGACGCGTTCGACCCGCGCCAGAAGCGCATCCCCTCGGAGCGCAAGATGGCACGCGCCCAGCGCGTCGCACGCCCCACGGCGACCGCCGCGCCGAGCGCGACCGGTGAGGCCGGGGCGAGCTGATGACCGCCGTCGTCGCCGTCCGCCCGGGAGGTCGTGCACCTCTCGGGCGGCACGGCGCGCCGCGGCCGCGGTCAGGCGGTGAGCGCGACGGCCGTCCCGACCACGAGGGCGCCCAGCACGGCGAGCTCCAGGACGTGCCACGTGGCGCGGGCCCCTGGTGCGCCCGGCACGGGGCGGTCGAGGTGACCGGCGGCGGCGAGCAGCCCGTGGCGCTGCTCGACGGCCTCCGCGACGGCCTCGGCGCTCGCGCCGGAGACCACCTGGTCCTGGCCGGCCGTGCGTCGTCGAGAGCTGCGCAGCCAGCGGGCCGTGCCGCTCGACCGGGGCGCCGCCCAGGCGGTCACGCGACCGCCCGCGTAGCGCACCTCGAGCGAGTAGCGGGTCTCGGCGCCCTCGTAGGCGGTCCACGGCACGCGGACCGTGCGGGTCACGTTGCGCACCTCGACGCCCCCGTCGGACACCTCGACGGCGGGACGCCAGAACAGCATCCAGACGAGGTACGTCACGAGCGCGGCGGGCAGCAGTGCGTCCACGACCGCGCGGACGTCCCCCGTCACGGCCGTGGTGACGCCCAGCGCGACGGCGACGACGCCCGTCGCCACCGTGAGCACTCGGCCGTACGTCGAACGGAAGACCAGCGTGGGACCCATGCGCCCATGCTCGCAGAGTCGCGGCGCCACGAGCGCCGGCTCCAGCAGGAAGGACACTGATCAGCGTGGCCATCGAGACGTCTCCCGCGGCCCCGGCCGCGCGCCAGGGCAGCCCCGTGCTGACCGTGCGCAACCTCGGCGTGGACTTCTACGTCGACAAGGCCTGGTACCCCGCGGCCTCGGACGTGAGCTACGACCTCCACTCCGGTGAGGTCCTCGCGATCGTCGGCGAGTCCGGCTCGGGCAAGTCCCAGTCGTCGCTCGCGCTGCTGGGCCTGCTCCCGCCCAACGGGCGCGCCCGCGGTTCCGCCAAGCTCGGCGACCGCGAGCTCATCGGCATGTCGCACGGCGGGCTCCGGCACGTCCGCGGCAAGGAGATCTCCATGATCTTCCAGGAGCCGATGACGGCGCTGAACCCCGTCTACACGGTGGGCTTCCAGATCGTCGAGACCATCCGGACGCACTTCAACGTCGGCCCCGCCGACGCGAAGAAGCGCGCCATCGAGCTCCTGCGGCTCGTCGAGATCCCCGAGCCGGAGCGCCGCTTCGACTCCTACCCGCACCAGCTCTCCGGCGGCCAGCGGCAGCGCGCCATGATCGCCCAGGCCCTCGCGTGCGACCCGAAGCTGCTCGTGGCCGACGAGCCGACGACCGCGCTCGACGTCACGGTCCAGGCCGAGATCCTCAAGCTCCTGCGCGACCTGCGCTACCGCGTCGACGCGGCGATCATCCTCATCACGCACGACATGGGCGTGGTCGCGGACATGGCCGACTCGATCATGGTCATGAAGGACGGTCAGGTCGTCGAGCGCGGCACGTCGGCCGAGATCTTCGGCCGTCCGCAGCACCCGTACACGGTCCGCCTGCTCGAGGCCGTCCCGCACCTCGGCTCCAAGCGCGGCACGACGACCGTCACGGACCGCGTGCCCGCGGGCGCGGCGGCCCCGGAGCGGCCGCTCGTGCTCGACGCGCAGGACATGGTCATCGAGTACCCGGGCCGGCGCCGGCAGGCGGCGTTCCGGGCGGTCGACGAGGTGTCGCTCCAGATCCACCAGGGCGAGGTCGTCGGCCTGGTCGGCGAGTCCGGCTCGGGCAAGACGACGATCGGCCGTGCGGCCGTCGGCCTGCTCCCCGTCACGGGGGGCTCGCTGCGGATCGTCGGCACGGACATGGTCGGGGCCAAGCCCAAGGACCTCAAGCCGCTGCGCACCGAGGTCGGCATCGTGTTCCAGGACCCGGGCTCGTCGCTCAACCCGCGCCTGCCGATCGGCGAGTCGATCGGCGAGCCGCTCATGCTGCACAAGGGCGTGAAGGGCAAGGAGCTCAGCCGCGAGGTCGAGCGCCTGCTCGACCAGGTCGAGCTGCCCCGCGCGATGCGCAACCGCTACCCGCACGAGCTCTCGGGCGGTCAGCGGCAGCGCGTCGGCATCGCCCGCGCGCTGTCGCTCGAGCCGAAGCTGCTCGTCGCGGACGAGCCGACGTCGGCGCTCGACGTGTCGGTCCAGGCGAAGGTGCTCGACCTGTTCACCGACCTGCAGCGCGAGCACGGCTTCGCGTGCCTGTTCATCTCGCACGACCTCGCGGTCGTCGAGCTGCTCTCGGACCGCATCGCGGTCATGCACAAGGGCAAGCTCGTCGAGGTGGGGGAGACGGAGCAGATCGTCCACTCGCCCCGTCACCCGTACACGCAGCGTCTCCTCGCCGCGGTGCCGGTGCCGGACCCGGCGGCGCAGCGCGAGCGCCGCGCGGCGCGCGACGCCCTCCTCGAGGCGGCGGCGCGCGACATCGCGAACGACGAGCTGTCGTCGCTCGTGGACGAGGAGCGCGCGCTCGCCGAGTCGCGCGACGACATCGACCACGAGCGCAGCGCGCCGCCCACCGCGGGGGCCGGTTTCTGACCCTGCGCTGACCGCGGACGGCGAGCGAGCCTCACCCGCACCGACCGGACGCCCCGGTGCCGCCTCGACGGAGGCCGGCACCGGGGCGTTCCGGTTGCCTGGTCCGACCACCGCCGGAAGCCTGGGCACATGACACGCGCGGAGGACGACGTTCCCGGGGCGGCGCACGACGGCGCGCCCGTCGAGGCACGAGCGCAGACGCAGGAGACCCCACCCGCGGCCGACGACCTCACCGGCCCCCGGACGGGGCGGCCCGACCCGCGGGTCTTCTACCCCGCGGCCGGCCTGATCCTGCTGTTCGTCCTGCTGACGATCGTCTTCACGGACACCGTGACGGCGGTCATGGAGACGCTGCAGCGCGACGTGATCGGCGTGTTCGGCTGGTACTACGTCATCGTCGTCGCGGGCTTCGTCGTGTTCGCCCTGTGGATGGGCATGAGCCGCTTCGGCGACATCGTGCTCGGCAAGGACGAGGACGAGCCGCTGTTCCGGCTGCCCGTCTGGTTCGCGATGCTCTTCGCGACCGGCATGGGCATCGGGCTCGTGTACTGGGGCGTGGCCGAGCCCCTGTCGCACTACGTGAACCCGAAGCCGGGCGTCGAGGGGAGCGACCCCGCGCTCGCGCAGGCCGCGATGGGCCAGAGCTATCTCCACTGGGGCGTGCACGCGTGGGCGATCTACGTCGTCGCGGGCCTCGCCCTCGCCTACGCGATCCACCGCAAGGGGCGGCCCGTGTCGATCCGCTGGGCGCTCGAGCCGCTCTTCGGCGACCGGGTCAAGGGCCGGCTGGGCGACGTCATCGACGTCGTCGCGATCATCGGCACGGTGTTCGGCGTCGCGACCTCGCTCGGCTTCGGCGTCCTCCAGATCGCCGCGGGGCTCGGGTACCTCGACGTGGTGCAGCCGAGCACGGCGCTCGAGATCGGGCTCATCGCGGCCATCTCCGCGCTCGCGACGATCTCGGTGGTGTCCGGCCTCGGCCGGGGCATCAAGTGGCTGTCGAACGGCAATATGGTGCTCGCCGGCGTCGTCCTCGTGCTCGTGCTGGCGCTGGGCCCGACGCTGTTCCTCCTGCGCGAGTGGGTCCAGTCGCTCGGCTACTACGTGCAGAACATCGTGCGGATGTCGTTCGACACGACGGCGTTCCAGGGCGACGCCGGGCTCGAGTGGCAGTCGTCGTGGACGATCTTCTACTGGGGCTGGTGGATCTCCTGGGCTCCGTTCGTCGGCGTCTTCATCGCGCGCATCTCGCGGGGTCGCACGGTGCGCGAGTTCGTGCTCGGGACGCTGCTCGTCCCGACGATCGTCACCACGCTGTGGTTCTCGGTGTTCGGCGGCTCCGGGCTGTACCGCGAGCTCACCGAGCCGGGCAGCATGCTCGTGGACGGCAAGGTGGACACCGACACCGCCCTGTTCCAGCTCTTCGACGGGCTGCCGCTCGGGGCGCTGCTCTCCGTGGCCGGCATCGTCCTCATCGTGGTCTTCTTCGTGACGTCGTCGGACTCGGGCTCGCTCGTCGTGGACATGCTCGCGAGCGGCGGGAACCCGAACCCGCCGACGTGGAGCCGCGTCTTCTGGGCGGGCACGTCCGGCCTGCTGGCCATCGCGCTCCTCCTGGCGGGCGGCCTGGAGGCGCTCCAGACGGCGGCGATCCTCATCGCGCTGCCGTTCTCGGTCGTGATGATCGGCATGGCCGTCGCGACGGTCCGGGCGCTGCGGGGCGAGCACGCGGCGATCGTGCGGGCCGAGCGGCGCGCGGCGCGCGCGGCGCTGACCGAGCACGTCACGACCCGGGTCACGGAGTCGATCTCGGAGCAGTGGGAGGAGCTCTACCCGGACCGGCCCGACCGCTGGCGCGCGCTCGTCCGGCGTCCGCGCAAGGGGACGCCGCCGGGCGGGCGCGGCCCGGGGTGACGCACGTCATGGTGGCGGCGAGCGGGACCCGGTAGGATAGCCGTGCCCGGGTGACGGCCCGTGCATCCGTGATGCCGCGGCGGGCCGACCCCGCCGCCCCGCGCGCAGAGGTGGCCGGCCGTCGTCGCCCCTCGAACCCCACGAAATGAGAACCGTAGATGTCTGTGCGCTCCGACCTGCGCAACGTGGCGATCGTCGCCCACGTCGACCACGGCAAGACCACGCTCGTCGACGCGATGCTGCGCCAGTCCGGCGCCTTCTCCGCGCACCAGCACGTGGACGACCGCGTCATGGACTCCGGTGACCTCGAGCGCGAGAAGGGCATCACGATCCTCGCGAAGAACACCGCGGTCCGGTACGCCGGCCCCGCGGCCGCCGCGGTGGGCGAGCCCGACGGCATCACGATCAACGTCATCGACACGCCCGGCCACGCCGACTTCGGCGGCGAGGTCGAGCGCGGCCTGTCCATGGTCGACGGCGTCGTGCTCCTCGTCGACGCGAGCGAGGGCCCGCTCCCGCAGACCCGCTTCGTGCTGCGCAAGGCGCTCGCCGCGAAGCTGCCGGTGATCATCGTCGTCAACAAGGTCGACCGCCCGGACTCGCGGATCACCGAGGTCGTCGCCGAGGCGACCGACCTCCTCCTCGGCCTGGCGAGCGACCTCGCGGACGAGGTGCCGGACCTCGACCTCGACGCGATCCTCGACGTCCCGGTCGTCTACGCCTCCGCCAAGGCCGGGCGCGCGTCGCTCGACCAGCCGCTCGACGGCCAGCTCCCGTCGAACGAGGACCTCGAGCCGCTCTTCACGACGATCCTCGAGAAGATCCCGGCCCCGACGTACGACGAGGGTGCGCCGCTCCAGGCGCACGTGACGAACCTCGACGCCTCCCCGTTCCTCGGCCGCCTCGCGCTGCTGCGCATCTTCAACGGCGAGCTCCGCAAGGGGCAGGTCGTCGCGTGGGCGCGCCACGACGGCACGCTCCAGAACGTGAAGATCACCGAGCTCCTCGAGACGAAGGCGCTCGACCGCGTCCCCACGGACAAGGCCGGCCCCGGCGACATCGTCGCCGTCGCGGGCATCGCGGACATCACGATCGGCGAGACCCTCACCGACCCCGACGACCCGCGCCCGCTCCCGCTCATCACGGTCGACGACCCGGCGATCTCGATGACCATCGGGATCAACACGTCCCCGCTCGCGGGCAAGGGCGGCAAGGGCCACAAGGTCACGGCCCGCCAGGTCAAGGACCGCCTCGACGCCGAGCTCGTGGGCAACGTGTCGCTGCGCGTCCTGCCCACCGACCGCCCCGACGCGTGGGAGGTCCAGGGCCGCGGCGAGCTCGCGCTCGCGATCCTCGTCGAGCAGATGCGCCGCGAGGGCTTCGAGCTCACGGTCGGCAAGCCGCAGGTCGTCACGCGCACGATCGACGGCAAGACGCACGAGCCGATGGAGCGCATGACGATCGACGTGCCCGAGGAGTACCTCGGCGCCGTCACGCAGCTCCTCGCGCAGCGCAAGGGCCGCATGGAGACCATGTCGAACCACGGCACCGGCTGGATCCGCATGGAGTTCATGGTCCCGGCGCGCGGTCTCATCGGGTTCCGCACGCGCTTCCTCACCGAGACGCGCGGCACCGGCATCGCGTCGTCGATCTCCGAGGGCTACGAGCCGTGGGCGGGACACATCGAGACCCGCACGACGGGCTCGCTCGTGGCCGACCGCGCCGGCAAGGTGACGCCGTTCGCGATGATCAACCTCCAGGAGCGCGGCTCGTTCTTCGTCGACCCCACGCAGGAGGTCTACGAGGGCATGATCGTCGGCGAGAACTCGCGCAACGAGGACATGGACGTGAACATCACCAAGGAGAAGAAGCTCACGAACATGCGGTCCTCGACGGCCGACAACTTCGAGAACCTCATCCCGCCGCGCCACCTCACGCTCGAGGAGTCCCTGGAGTTCGCGCGCGAGGACGAGTGCGTCGAGGTCACGCCCGAGGTCGTGCGCATCCGCAAGGTGATCCTCGACCAGACCGAGCGCGCCCGCGCGATCTCGCGCGCCAAGCGCGCCTGACACCCCGCCGCGGGTGACCGTGCCACCGGAGCAGCGGGCCGCCGTCGTGCCCGACGGCGGCCTGCTGGCCGTGCACGCGCACCCCGACGACGAGACGCTCGCCACGGGAGCGCTCCTCGCGACGTGGGCCCGCGCGGCCCTGCCCGTCACCGTGGTCACGTGCACGCGCGGCGAGCGCGGTGAGGTGATCGACACCCCGGCGCACCCGACGGGCGTCGCGCACCTCGAGGGCGACGGCGCCGCCCTCGCGGCCCACCGGGAGGGCGAGCTCGCCCGCGCGCTCGCCGCGCTCGGCGTTCGCGACCACGTCTTCCTCGACGCCGTCGCGCTCCCCGGGAACGACGGCGCCGCGCGGCCCCGGTACGAGGACTCCGGCATGGCGTGGGTGGCGCCAGGCGTCGCGGGCGGGGTCGCGACCGAGCAGCTGCCGCCCCGGGCGTTCGTGGGCGTGCCGCTCGACGAGGCCGCGGCGCGCCTGGCCGCCGTCGTGCGCGAGCGGCGTCCCGCCGTCGTCGCCACGTACGAGCCGGGGGGAGGCTACGGCCACCCCGACCACGTGCGCGCCCACGAGGTGACGGTCCGCGCGCTCGACCAGGTCGCGGCAGCGGGCGAGCCGGTCCCGGACCTGTGGCTGTCCGTCGCCCCCGAGAGCGCGGTCCGCGCCGCGCGGCGCGCGCTCGCCGAGGACGCGCAGGTGGCGGCGCTCCTCGCGGCGGACGAGCGACTCACGCTGCCCGACCCGGACGAGGACCTCCCGCCGTTCGCGCGCGCCGACGAGACGCTCGGCACGCTACGGGCGGTGCCCGTCGCGCCCGTGCTCGACGCGGTCCTCGCCGCGATGCGCGCGCACGCGACGCAGGTCCAGCACGCGACGGCGGCGGAGCGCGGCACCGCGGCGTCGCTCGGCTGGTACGCCCTGAGCAACGACGTGCTCGCCCCGTTGCCTTCACACGAGTTCTACGCTCCCTCCGGCGGCGCTCTCCCGGGCGCGCCCGCCCGGCCCAGGCCCACGCGTTAGCCTGGGGCCCGTGGAGAACGGAACGGGGCGGCTCGTGGGCCGCGGGGTGGCGTGCGCGCTCGTCGGCGTGCTCGTCGGTCTCGTTGGCACCGTCGCCCACCGCGCGCACCTGCTCATGGACCTGCCCGGGGGTGTCGGCGCGGGCATCGTGCTCGCGCTCCTGGCCGTCCTCGCCGCAGGGATCCTCTCGCGCGCCTGGGGCGGGCTGGCCGGTCTCCTGGGCCTCGGCATCGGGTGGGTCGTCGTGGTGCAGCTCCTGTCCCTCGAGGGTCCCGGCGGCGACGTGCTCGTGCCCAGCGAGCCCGTGGGCTACGTGTGGATCTACGGCGGCCTCCTCGTCGTCGCGGCGGTCGCGTTCCTCCCGCGCTCGTGGTTCAGCGACCGGCCCGTCCGTCCGGCTCTCCACGGGCGTCCCACCAGGCACGACGGACCCGAGGACCCCCTCGCGTCCCGCTAGAATTCGCGGTGCGGATCCCCGCACACCCCTCGTCGTCGCGCGGACACCCGCGCGCCTTTCGTCACGGAGACAGTGGATGGGCCAGCCGACCGACCGAGACGCCGATCCCGACTCGCCCTCGACCGCCGAACCGGAGACCGCCGCGACCCGGCCGGGCCCCGACGGCGCCGCCGACGCGACCGGGACGCCGGTCGAGGACGCGCCCGACGCCGCGTCCGCCTCCCCGGTGACGGCGGGCACGGACGAGGCGTCCGGTGACGTCGCCGTCGCGCCCGAGGCCTCGGCGTCGGGACACGACGACGCCCCGACCGCCGCACGGGCCCCCGAGGAGAGCCCTGCGCCCGACGCCGCACAGCCGACCGCCGACGACGCGGCTCCCGCGCCGGGGACGGACGCGCCCGTCGCACCGGCCGACGCGGGGCCGGCAGGCGCGACGTCCGTCGACGGCGGTCCCGTCGCCGCGAGCCTCACCGCAGCGGTCGACGAGACCCCCACCGCAGCGGTCGACGAGACGCCCGCCGCAGCGGCCGACGCGACCCCCACCGTCGCGACTCCCGACGCCGCGCCCGAGCCCAGCGTCGGTGCCGCTCCCTCCGACACGGCTCCCGCTGACGCGGCTCCCGCCGCCTCGGGGGCCGCCGGGTCGGGCAGCACGCCGGCGTCGGCGCCGCGTGACACGGAGCCGGCCACGGACGACCACGCCGCCCCGGCGACGCCCCGGCCCGCCACCGCGGAGGGTGCACCTGCCGAGGCAGCGGCGCCCGCCGAGACCACCTCCGGAGCGCCCGCGGCCGACGAACCCGCCGCGCCGGTGGCCGGGACGGGCGGCGCGAGCGGCGACGACTCGGTCCCGACGACCGGTGACGACGCCGCGACGTCGTCCGTTCCGACCGCGCCCGCCCCGGCGAGCGACACGGCGCCGACCGCTGCGACGGCGAGCGGGACGGTCCCGACCGCTCCGCCCACTGCGGCGAGCGGTGACGCCCCGGCCGCTGCGACGAGCGGCGACGCTCCGACCGCCGCGGCGACGAGCGGCACCGCCGCGTCCGCGTCTGCCGGGGCGGCCCAGGCAGCGGCCGACGACGACGAGCCCTACGTGCCGCGCGTCTTCGCGTTCGACCCCGACGTGCCCGCGGTGCTCGTCCCGCCGCCCGGCGGCGAGCAGTCGGCCGCCACGTCGCCCGAGCCCGCCGGGCCCGCCGAGCCGACCGAGCCCGCCTCGGCCGCCGGTGACCGCACCGCCGTCGTGCCCGTGGTGCCGCCGCAGGACCAGCCGTCCGCCGCCGCGTCGGCGACGCCCGCGACCGCCGGGTCGGCGTCCGGACCCGCGGGGTCGGCGTCCGGACCCGCCGGGTCGGCGCCCGTGGAGCCACCCGCGGGGGAGCAGGGCGCCGCGGACGCGACGCAGGTGATCCCGCCGGTCGCGCCGTGGACCCGGCCCGAGCCCGTCGTGCGCACGTCGATCCGCCCGACCCCCGCGACGGACGCGCCGACCGCGGCGACGCCCGCGTCCGCGGCGACCCCTGCGGGGCCGGCGCAGGGTGCCCCGGCGCAGCCCGCCGCGGCGTCCTCGCCGGTCGTCGGCTCCGTCGCGCTGCCGCCCGGGACGTTCGGCCCCGTGCCGCCCGACGAGTCGCGCCAGGAGTCGCCGTTCGAGGGCTTCGAGGAGGACGCCCCCCGGCGCGGCTGGGTCCGCGGCCTGCTGTGGACCGGCGTGGGCGTGCTCGTCCTCGGCGGCCTGTACACCGGGGCGCAGTGGTTCTTCTCGGACAAGGTGCCGAGCGGCACGAGCGTCGCGGGCGTCGACGTCGGCGGCCTGACGCGGACGGCCGCGCAGGAGCGCCTGGAGGCCGAGCTCGGCCCGCGCGCCGCCGAGCCCGTCACGCTCGCGGCGGGCGAGGCGAGCACGACGCTCGACCCGGCGACCGCCGGGCTGACCTTCGACGCCGCGGCGACGGCCGAGGAGCTCACGGCGTTCTCGATGAGCCCGGCGCGCCTGTGGCAGCACCTGTTCGGCGGGCAGGACGAGGCCCCGGTCGTCACGGTGGACGACGCGGCGCTCGACGCGCAGGTCGAGACGCTGCGCGGGAGCCTCGAGATCGCGCCCGTCGACGGGACCGTGCAGTTCGTCGACGGTGCGCCGACGAGCACGCCCGCCGCGGACGGCTCGGCGCTCGTCGCGGACGAGGTGCCCGGCGTCATCACGTCGAGCTGGCTCGTCACCGAGGGCCCCGTCGAGCTGCCGACGGAGCCCGTCGAGCCGGCGATCACGCAGGACGAGACCGACGCGGCGCTCGCGCAGGCGCAGAAGGTCGTGTCCGCGCCGGTCGTCGTCTCGGTCGGCGGCCAGTCGCCCGAGCTGCCCCCCGAGGCGCTCGCCGCCGCGGCCTCGTTCCCGGCCACGGACGGGGTGCTCTCCCTGACGTTCGACGGCGCGGCGCTCGTGCAGGCGGTGGTCGACCGCACGAACGACCTGCTCACGGCCGCCGACGACGCGCACTTCGTGTTCCGCGACGGCGCGCCCGTGATCGAGGGCGGTGCGCCGGGGACGACGATCGACCCCGAGGCGATCGCCGCGGCGGTCACGACGGCCGCGTCCGGCGACGAGCGCACGGCCACGGTCGAGCTCGTCGAGTCGGATCCCGAGCAGTCGGTCGCGGCTCTCGAGGCGCTGGGCGTCACGGAGAAGGTCGCCGAGTTCTCGACGCCCGTCCCGAACGTGCCGGTGCGCACCGCGAACCTGCGGCGCGGCGCCGAGAAGGTCACCGGCACGCTCGTGAAGCCGGGCGAGACGTTCTCGCTCGTGGACACGTTGTCGCCGATCACCATCGAGGGCGGCTACTTCGCGGCGGGCATCGTCGAGAGCGGCCGGCACACCGAGGGCGTCGGCGGCGGTCTGTCGCAGATGGCGACGACCACGTACAACGCCGCGTTCTTCGCGGGGCTCGAGGACGTCGAGCACCGGCCGCACAGCTACTGGTTCGACCGGTACCCGGCCGGGCGCGAGGCGACGATCTTCGTCGGCTCGATCGACATGAAGTTCAAGAACGACACGCCCTACGGCGTCCTCATGCAGTCCTGGGTCGGCGGCGGGCAGCTGCACGTCGCGATCTGGAGCACGAAGTACTACGACGTCGAGACGTCGTCGAGCGGCAAGTCGAACGTGGTCCAGCCGACGACGGTCACGCACTCGGGAGCCGACTGCGCCCCCACGCCCGCGGGCAGCCCGGGCTTCTCCATCACGAACTACCGGAAGGTCTACCTCGAGGGCGAGCTCGTCAAGGACGAGTCGTACCGGTGGACCTACAAGCCGGACAACGCGGTCGTCTGCGAGTGAGCGACCCGGTCCGCACGACACACCACGGAGGTCCCATGCTCGGCCGCAGCGAACGGGAGTCGGGAGCGCAGGCGCTGCTCGCCGCGACGGCAGCGGGGTGGGTCGAGGGCGACCCCGCGGAGGCGGAGTCGCTCCTCGACCTCGGGTCGACGACGGCGACGCTGTCGACCGTCGCGAGCATCGACGGCCTCTCGGGCGTCGTGCACCTGGGCCACCCGGCGCAGCCGTCGCACGAGCTCGAGCGCGCGCTGCTCGCGGGCCCGCCGTCGCTCGTGCTCACGGGGGCGTCCGCGGTGCCGTCCCAGTGGGTGTGGGTCGGCCGCCCGACCGCGGCGCGCGACCTCACGGGCCACGTCGTGGTCGACGAGGCCGGGATGCGCGACCGCCGCCACGTGCTGCGGACCATGGGCGTCAGCCCGTCGCTCGTCCCGACGCGGACGACCCTGGAGGAGCGCGTCGCGCTCGCGGGGCCGGACGGGAGCCTCGTCGTGGAGCGCTCGGTGGCGACGGGCACGCTCGCCGCGCTCGGCTACGCCGAGCTCGCGGGCAGCGAGCTGCTCGGCGAGGGCGCGCCGATCTGGTACGGGCTCCTCGAGAGCCGCGACACCCCGCCGCGTGCTGAGGGCGTGGCCCAGGTCTGGCTCGCGTTCGGCCCGCGCGACGACCACCGCGGCTCCCTGCAGGAGACGCTCGCGCTCGTGGCCCAGGCCGGGATCGACCTCCAGCACCTGCGCAGCCACCGCTCGCAGGCGGGTCCGCACATCTTCTTCTGCGCGTTCTCGTGCCCCGACGCGGGCACGCTCGACGCGCTCGTGGACGGCTTCGCGGAGCGCGGCGTCGCCCACCGGGTGCTCGCGGTCCTGCCGGGGCAGGACTTCGTCCCGGGCCCCGACGCGCTCGAGCCCCGGTGGGCGCCCGCCCCTGACCCCGCACGCGCGTGAGCGTCGTCGGGTACCTCGGCCCCGAGGGGTCGTTCACCCACCAGGCGGCCGCCGCGTGGTCGGCCGCCCACGGGGACGACGCGCGGACGCTCGCGGCGCTCCCGACCGTCGCCGACGTCTTCGCGGGCGTCGCCGCAGGGGACGTCGCGCGCGGCGTCGTCGCGATCGAGAACACCGTCGAGGGCTACGTCGTCCCGTCGCTCGACGCGATCGTCGGCAGCGCGACGGTCGTCGCGGTCGACGAGGTCGTGCTCGACATCTCGTTCGACGCGTTCGTGCGGCCCGGGCACGGCGAGCTGACGGAGGTCGCGGCGCACCCGCACGGGCTCGCGCAGTGCCAGGGCTTCGTCCGCCGGGCCGGCCTGCGGCCCGTGCCCGCGTCGTCGAACGCCGCGGCGTGCCGCGACGCCGGTCCCCACCAGGTCGCGCTCGGCCCGACGATCTGCGGCGAGCTCTACGGGCTCGAGACCCTCGAGCGCGCCGTCGAGGACTTCGCGGGCGCGCGCACCCGGTTCCTCGTCCTCGCGCCGCGCGCGGAGGCGACCGGTGTCCTCGCGCGGGCGCGTGACGCGGGCGAGGCGCCGTGGCGCACGATGCTCGCGGTGACCCCGGTCGTCACCGGGCCGGGCGTCCTGGCGCGCATCACGCGGTCCTTCGGCGAGCGCGGCGTCAACCTGTCGAGCCTCATCACGCGACCCCTCAAGGCCGTCGCGGGGACGTACGTGTTCGTCCTCACGGTCGACGGCGCCCCGTGGGACGCGCCCGTGCGCGCCGTGCTCGACGACCTCGTCCGGGCGGGCGACGCGCTGAAGACGCTCGGCGTCGTCCCGGCGCGCGGCGAGCTCGACGAGTCGGTCCACGCGGACGTCGACGCCGCGCACGTGCCCGTCGGGAGCGTCGACGCCTCGACCGGTGCCGCGGGCCTCGCCGAGGGGCTGCTGTGGTGACCGCGCCCGGCGCAGCGCCGAGCCCGGTGCGCCGCGTCGCCGTCGTGGGCCTCGGGCTGGTCGGCGGGTCGGTCGCACGGCTGCTCCACGAGCAGGGCGTCGAGGTGACCGGGTACGACGCGACGGCCGCGACGCGCGCCGCGGCGCGGGCCGCGGGCCTGCGCGTCGCGGACGACGTCGCGGACGTGTGCGCGGGGGAGCCCGACGTCCTCGTGCTCGCGGTGCCGCTGCGGGCCATGCGGACCGTCGCGACCGAGGTCGCGCGGCACGTGCGCGGAGGGACCGTCGTGACGGACGTCGGCAGCGTCAAGGGCGCGGTGCGCGACGCGGTGACGAGCGCGGGCCTCGGCGCACGGTACGTGGGCGCGCACCCCATGGCCGGGACGGAGCACTCGGGCTTCGAGGCGTCCGACGCCGCGATGCTCGACGGCGCCCGGTGGGCCGTCACGGTCGACGGCACGACGACGCGCGAGGCGTTCCTCCGCGTCCTCGGCCTCGTCACGGGCCCGCTCGGCGGCACGGTGCACGTCCTCACCGACGACGTGCACGACGAGGCGACGGCGCTCATCAGCCACGTGCCGCACGTGCTCGCGACGGAGCTCCTGGGCGTCGTCGCGGACGCGCCGGTGCGCGACGTCGCGCTCGGGCTCGCCGCGGGCAGCTTCCGGGACGCGACCCGCGTCGGGCGCACCGACCCGCGGCGCACCGAGGCGATGGTCACCGACAACGCGGCCTGGGTGGCGTCCGCGCTGCGGGTCGTCGTGCGCGACCTCGAGCAGCTCGTCCGGGCGCTCGAGACCAATGCGCCCGTCGGGGAGTTCTTCGACCGGCCCGAGCCCGTGCGAGCGCCGGCGCCCGCTCCCGGCACCGGCGAGCGCCGCCGCGTCGAGCTCGACGACGCGGGCGCCTGGCGGTCGGCGCTCGCCGCGGCCGGGGCCCGGGGCGCGGTCGTCGTCGGCGTCGAGGACGGCGCGGTCGAGGTCGCCTGAGGCGGCGCCTCGGCGACCGCTCCCGGCCCGTGCGGTCGGGTCAGGCGGGGCGCCGCGGCGGGCGCGGCGGCACGGGCTTGCCGGCCACGATCGCGTCGAGCGGGACCACGACGAGGGGAGGGGCGTCGTCGTGCACCCCGTGACCCCGGTGCGGCGGCGCGCTGCCGCCCGCGTCCTCGCGCAGCACGAGCTCCGTGGCCGTCGTGCGCACGACGACCCCGATGACGTCGGTGAGCGGCTTGCCCGCGGCGGCCGCCTCGTCCTCGGGCAGGCGCCGGCGCACGACGACCCGCGTCCCGGGCGCCCACGAGGTCCACGGTGCGTCGGGCACGGGCGCTCCTCGCTGCGGGTGTGACGTTCGTCCACGGGCTGGTCAGGGATGGTCGGGGATCACCCGACCTGGGGGATACTAGTCCTGCATGCCCCTGTCGTGACCTGGCCCCTCCCGGGCCGGGTCCGGACGAGCCAGCCAGAAAGGTACCCGGTCGTGACTTACGTGATCGCCCAGCCGTGCGTGGACGTCAAGGACAAGGCGTGCATCGAGGAGTGTCCTGTCGACTGCATCTACGAGGGCAAGCGGTCGCTGTACATCCACCCCGACGAGTGCGTCGACTGCGGCGCGTGCGAGCCCGTCTGCCCCGTGGAGGCCATCTACTACGAGGACGACGTGCCGACGGAGTGGAGCGACTACTACCGCGCCAACGTCGAGTTCTTCGACGACCTCGGCTCACCCGGCGGCGCCGCGAAGATGGGTCTCATCGAGAAGGACGACCCGATGATCGCCGCCCTGCCGCCGCAGGCCTGAGACTCCCGCACCGCCACCCGTGGGACTCGCCGACCTCTCCGGCCTCGCCTACCCCTGGGACACCCTGACCCCGTACGCGGAGCGCGCCCGCGCGCACCCGCGGGGCATCGTGGACCTGTCGATCGGCACGCCCGTCGACCCGACGCCTGGCGTCGTGCGCGACGCGCTCGCCGCGGCGTCCGACGCCCACGGCTACCCGACGACGCACGGCACGCCCGCCCTGCGGGAGGCCGTCGCCGCGTGGTTCGCACGCCGCCGCGGCGTGTCGGGCCTCGACCCGGACGCCGTGCTCCCCACCGTCGGGAGCAAGGAGCTCGTCGGCCTCCTGCCGTCGCTCCTGCGCCTCGGCCCGGGGGACGTCGTCGTGCACCCGTGCACGGCCTACCCCACGTACGACGTGGGCGCGCGCCTCGCCGGCGCGACGCCCCTCGCGACGGACGACGTCGACGCGTGGGCGGGGCGTGACGACGTGCGGCTCGTCTGGGTCAACTCGCCGAGCAACCCGACCGGCCGCGTGCTCGACGCCGCGCACCTCGCGCGCGTCGTCGCCGCGGCCCGCGAGATCGGCGCGGTCGTCGCGAGCGACGAGTGCTACGCCGAGCTCGCGTGGGACGCCCCCTACGCGGCGGACGGCGTGCCGAGCCTGCTCGACCCGGCGGTGTCGGGCGGGTCGCACGAGGGGCTCCTCGTCACGTACTCCCTGTCGAAGCAGTCGAGCATGGCCGGGTACCGCGCCGCGTTCGTGGCGGGCGACCCGGCGCTGGTCGCCGACCTGCTCGCGACGCGCAAGCACCTCGGCATGATCGTGCCCGCGCCCGTCCAGGCCGCGATGGTCGCGGCCCTGACCGACGACGCGCACGTCGCCGCCCAGCGCGAGGTCTACGCGCGCCGTCGCGAGGTCCTCGTCGAGGCGCTCGGAGCGGCAGGCCTCCAGATCGACCACTCGGAGGCCGGGCTGTACCTGTGGGCGCGCCCCGCGGGCGACCACGACGGCGACTGCTGGCGCACCGTGTCCGACCTCGCCGACCTGGGCATACTGGTCGGGCCGGGTGCGTTCTACGGACCGGAGGGTGCGGGGCACGTGCGCGTCGCGCTCACGGCGACGGACGAGCGCGTCCACGAGGCCGCCGCGAGACTCTCCGGAGCCTGAATTCTGACGTGATCTGCCTCACACCCGCGGGCGGTTCTCGTGACGGTTCAGGATTGGTCACGTGCGGGTGAAGCGGGGTACGGTCGACCGCGCGGCAACGGCGCGAGCAGCAGCAGGAAGGGAACCATGACCACCACTCAGCAGGCGAAGGTCCGCCTCCTCGTCGACGACCAGGCGCAGGACCTGCCCGTGGTCGCGGCGACGGAGGGCAATGACGGCATCGTCGTGTCCTCCTTGCTCAAGTCGACCGGCCTGGTGACGGTCGACCCCGGGTTCATGAACACCGCCTCGTGCGAGTCGAGCATCACCTACATCGACGGCGAGGCCGGCATCCTGCGGTACCGCGGGTACCCCATCGAGCAGCTCGCCGAGCAGTCGAGCTTCCTCGAGGTCGCGTACCTGCTCATCCACGGCGAGCTCCCCGACGCCCCGACCCTCGACGCCTTCGTCGAGCGCGTCAACCGCCACACGCTCGTGCACGAGGACTTCCGCACGTTCATGGGCACGTTCCCGCGGGGCGCGCACCCCATGGCCGTGCTGTCGTCCGCGATCAACGCGCTGTCGACGTTCTACCCCGAGTCGCTCGACCCGTTCGACGACGAGACGGTCGAGCTCGCGACGGTCCTGCTCCTCGCGAAGACGCGCACCATCACGTCGTACCTGCACCGCCGCCGCGTGGGCGAGCCGCTGCTGTACCCCGACTACTCGCGCGGCTACGTCGACGACTTCCTGCGCATGACGTTCGCGACGCCGTACCAGCAGTACGAGGCCGACCCGGTCGTCGTCGACGCGCTCGACAAGCTGCTCATCCTCCACGCGGACCACGAGCAGAACTGCTCGACCTCCACGGTCCGCGTCGTCGGCTCCTCGCACGCCAACCTCTACGCGTCCGTCGCCGCCGGCGTCAACGCACTCTCCGGCCCGCTGCACGGCGGCGCGAACGAGTCGGTGCTGACGATGCTCGACAAGATCGCTGGCGCCGAGTACGACGTCGACACCTTCATGAAGAAGGTGAAGAACAAGGAGGACGGCGTCCGCCTCATGGGCTTCGGCCACCGGGTCTACAAGAACTACGACCCGCGCGCGGCCATCGTGAAGAAGTCCGCCGACGCCGTGCTCTCGACCCTCGGCAAGAAGGACCAGCTCCTCGACATCGCCATGGGCCTCGAGGAGATCGCGCTCAACGACGACTACTTCATCGAGCGCAAGCTCTACCCGAACGTCGACTTCTACACGGGCCTCATCTACAAGGCCATGGGCTTCTCGCCCGCGATGTTCACGCCGCTCTTCGCGCTGGGCCGCATGCCCGGCTGGATCGCGCAGTGGCGCGAGATGATGAAGGACCCGCAGACCAAGATCGGCCGCCCCCGCCAGGTCTACGTCGGCGAGACCGAGCGCGACTACGTCCCGGTCGCCGACCGCTGACACCCGCTTCCCCGGACGCCCCGGGCCGGCACCACCCGGGGGGGCCGCGGGCGCCCGGGGCGGGGGCGCCCCGGGGGGGGGGGGGGGGGGGGGGCGGGGCCCCGGGGTGGCGGGCGCGGGGA